>DPSI01000376.1 GCA_003527165.1 Pseudomonas sp. | reverse complement strand
TTCATGACCTTCGCCTGGTACGGCCATCTCAAGACGCTTGGCGCCAAGCCTTGGCTCATAGCCGCGCTGATCAGCTGGTGCATCGCCTTCTTCGAATACCTGATCATGGTGCCCGCCAACCGCATCGGCTACACCGAACTGTCGATCGGCCAGCTGAAAATCATGCAGGAAGTGATCACGCTCGCCATCTTCGTGCCGTTCAGCGTGCTGTACATGCAGCAGCCACTGAAACTCGATTATCTATGGGCCGGGCTGTGCCTGCTTGGGGCGGTCTATTTCATTTTCCGATCATGAGTGTCGCCCTTTCGGCGTGCAGCGACAGCAGCCTTATTCGACGCAGCGACCTGATGACGCCACCCCATCGCTTCGGCATACTGGCCGCCCTTTTTCCGCACCTCAGAGGTTTTCGAATGTTCAAGGTCAACGAGTACTTCGACGGCACCGTCAAATCCATCGCCTTCGACATGGCAGCGGGCCCGGCCACCATCGGCGTCATGGCCCCGGGCGATTATGAGTTCGGCACCAACCAGCTGGAAGTCATGCACGTAGTCGCTGGCAGCCTGGACGTGAAACTACCGGGAAGTGAGCATTACCAAACCTTCGGTGCGGGCAGCCAGTTCACCGTGCCCGCCAACAGCAAGTTTCAGCTGAAGGTCACGACGGATACGGCTTACTTGTGTGAGTACCGGTAAGCGAACGGAAGGACGGCTAAACGCTAGCTTCGTGAAGAATTTTCACTTAGCGAAAGATTCATCGCCACGGCGGAATTCGCAGGGTGGAAAACCGCAAAGCATTTCCACAAGTCCACGCCACCTGAATTTCTAACGCCCCGATGCTGGTTCAAACCGCTCCTCACACGAGCGGTTTATAGGTATTGGTGACCTGCTTCGATTGATTCAGCCGAGTCAGTTCACCCGCCAGCCGCTCCCGCTCAGCGCGGCCGGATTGTAGCAATTGCTCATACAACCGAGTCAACTCTTCCACCTGCTCACGCAGCGCCTGATCATCCCAAGCCTCGCTCGCCACGACCTCAGCCACCAGCACGCGGCACCTGCGGTCCAGCTCGCCGATAGCCTCCCAATCCTGTCGCGACAATGCCTCTTGCAGGGAAACCCTGAGCGCTACGATTGACTGAATAATGGCTTGCATGGATGGCTTCCAAAGTCGGTGAAGATCGTTGAAACAAGCAGGGTCGATGATGGCTCCACGCTCCAGCGTGGTAGCCCTGGTTAAGACGCTCTGCGTCGACGCCGCAATGCTGGGAGACGCGAAGCGTCCCGGACGGCTTCCCACGCGGAGCGTTGGAACGATCAACTCATTCGTTGTGCCCGTAGCGCGGACTCACAAGCGAAGCGAACAGTCCGCCGCCACGCCGTATCAAAGAACATCCGGCGTACTGCTCCGCGAGTACGCCCTACGAGATGCCGCGCGGCCTTGTGCGTCGTTCAACCCTACTGCGCGATGCCGTCCCAGCCTGATTTCACGCCTCGCAGCAATCCGCTGACTTCGTCAAGAATAGCCGGATCATTTTTGAGATTCGCCTCGACCAAGCGCGCGCTCATATAGGCGTAAAGGCGGTCGAGATTGGCCGCGACTTCACCGCCCGCCTCCAGATTCAACGCTTCACGCAAGCCGCCGACAATGCCGATGGCCTTACTGATCAAGCTGCCCTTCAAGGCAATATCGCCGCGCTCCATCGCACCACGTGCCTGGGCGAAACGGCTAAGCCCGCCTTCCATTAACAGCTGAATCAGGCGATGCGGCGACGCATCGACAAGCTGCGCGTTTGTATTGACCGATTGGTACTGCTTCATAGCGGACATGGCATACATGAGAAACTGCTCCAGTAATGCGGGAATACCCCTTTTATCGGCATCTACGGGCGCAGCTTTAGCGATTGGATTAGGAAGATTTTTCAAAGCTCAAACCCAGGCACCTGCTGTTTAAGGAAGCCTTGGGACGATTCAAAGGCGGGGTACGGGAAGAGCAGCAGCGTGGCATCGGATACAGACACCGAATTTAACACGGCGAAGCTAAGCAAACAGGGCACGGGCATCAGACAAGCAGCGCTCACCCAGGCACCTGCAAGCGCCTCGTAACCATGCAGGCTGCCTCTAGGAACGGCGGAAGACATGATCCGCCTCGCAGATGGCGAAGCGGCACCGAGGTAAATCGCCCGCCGACAATGAGTCGTCGCCGCGAGGCCATCAGGTCGCATCGACAGCCCGATGTCTTACAACGCAGAACAGTGGAGCAGCACGTCGCTCGTCCATGCCGGCTTCCAAGCATCGATCAATCCTTTTTCACAAACCCGGGCAGGCCCTCAAGCGTCTGGGTCAACCAATCACTGGTGGTGAGCAACTGACCGATCATCGAGTCCATGGCGTTGAACTGGCTGAACAGGCGAGTCTGCATTTTCTCGATGCGCAACGTGAGCGCTTCACGCTGATCATCGATACTGTTGATCGTCGTGTTGAGCCCACTGACTCGCTGGCTCAACACGCCATCGGACGCAGTGAAGCCTTTGATCTTGCTATCGAGGCGGTTCATCAGGCCTGTGTCGCCAGTGAACAGCGTCCCGACCGCGTCAACATCCTTTTCCAGCGCAGTCTTCAGCTTGGCGTCATTGATTGCCAAGGTGCCGTCCTTTTGGGTAGTGATGCCAAGATCTGTCAGCACACCAAAGCTGCCCGATCCCGGAGTCGTCATTTCACTGCGGATATTGCTCAGCAACCCACGCACGCTTGAATCACCCAACAACTCACCCGTAACCGGCTCTTTACCTTCGCCAACCTTGACGATGCTAGTAAGGGAGTTGGTCGTAGTCATCAATGCATTATAGGCATCGACAAATTTCTTCACGTTCGCCGTCACACCAGCACGATCCTGATCGATCTTGACCGTGACGGTCTTTTCCTTGTCCGCGGCGAGCAAAGTGAAAGTCACATCGGGAATAGCGCCATCAATGACGTTGCTTTCACTATCCAGCGCCAGGCCGTTGATGCTGAACTTGGCATTGCCGGCCGCCTCTAGTACGCCGCTGCTGTCCGGATCGTCGCTCGAAAGCGCCGCGCTGCCGATGGTGAGTCCTTGCAAATCGGCAGCATCGGAGCTGATCTGCACGTCCTTGCCTATTCCCGTGGAGGTGGAGGTCATGGCCAGACGTGTTTTGCCGTCGCTGGGGTTGGTCACCAGATCGGCCGTGATGCCCGTGTCCTTGAGTTGTGTGTTCAAGGCATCGCGGATCTCGCTGAGCGTTGCACCGGGCTCGATCTTGACTTCAGTGACCGAACCCTCCGCGCCCAGCCGGATATTCAGAGAGCCGCCCGCGCCGGCAGTAAAGGCGCTGCCCAGCACCTTGCTAGCAGTCTTGCTGCCGCTCGCCAACTGTTCGATCTTCAAACTATAGGAGCCGTTCTGAGCGGTCTTGCCGGCGGTCGCAGTCACCAAGTTGCTATCGGAGGAGGTGGCGCTGCGCTCCTCGAACAGGCTGGCATCGTTAAGGTTATTAAGGGCCGTTTGAAACGTGCTCAAAGCGCCACTGAGCTGCCCGAGCGCCGAGATCTTCGATGTGGTGGCTTTCTCCAGGCGCGCCAGTTGAGCTTCCTTTGGCGCTTTCTCCGCAGCCACGATGGCACCGACCATGCCGTCGATGTCCATACTGCTACCGATTCCTGTTATGCCTGCCATTTTCATTCACCTCGTCATAGGTTTGACGTTCGCGTCTATGCCAGTTAGCGCAATCAAGAAACGTGCCACTTTTGCAACTGCACCTAGCAAACCGTTTACCGGCTCTTGAGGTGGTTTGGCCCATGGTCCAAGGGACGATTGACCAGTTATCCTGCGGCATTTAATTGTTGCAACGCCGAATGGCCGCGCAATGGATCCTGAACAGGCTTCAGGCCTCGGCCTTGAACAACAGGCTTCGCACCTGCTCGAGGTTTTCCGCCAGACGCAGCGCCTCTTCGGAAGGTATCTGTCGCACCACGTCGCCGGATGCCCTATCAGTTACCTTGATGACCATACGGCCCGTGGAGTCGTCCAGAGAAAAATCCAGGTCGCGGCTGAAGCTCTGGGCGATTTCTTCGATACTCGACAAAGCCTGCGCCAATGGCTGGCGGTCTTGCCCGAGCGCATTCGAGTTTGCTTCAGGCGTGACCTGGTCAGCGCTCGTGGTGCGCTGAACCAGCGAGTCGCCTGGCTTGTAGCTCCTGACCGATTCAATGGCCAAGATAGGGGAAAGAGAAACGTCCATCTCATCACCTCTCAAATAGCAAAACGGGGGGAAGCGCCAAGCGCTTCCCCCCGAAGGATTACCCTAATTGCCGATCACCTTACTGCAGAAGGCTGAGCACCGCCTGCGGCAACTGGTTGGCCTGTGCCAGCATCGCCGTACCGGCCTGCTGCATGATCTGGTTTTTGGCCAGGTTGGCAGACTCTGCCGCGTAGTCGGTATCGGTGATACGACCGCGAGCGGCAGAGGCGTTTTCGGAGATGTTCTGCAGATTGCTAATCGTCGAATCAAAGCGGTTCTGCACCGCACCCAATTCCGCACGCATGCTGTCAACCTGTTGCAATGCTCCATCCAGCGCCTGAAGCGCTTCCTGAGCACCCGCTGCAGAGGTGATGTCCAGCTCGCTGATGCTCTTGACCTCGGTACTGGCTTCAGTGGTGCCTTCGGTCAAACCCAAAGCTTCCAAACCAGTGCCGTCCTTGCCGTCAGCAACGCTGAAGCTCTTATCGGAGAACAGGGTCAGCGAACCATCAACAGGATCCTTGCTGGCAGTCACCCCCGTACTGGCACTGTTGATACTGGTGACGATGCTGTCCATGTCCGCGCCCTTGGCCAGCTTGATCTCGGTACCGTTGAGGCTAATCGAGGTGTCCTCGTCGAGCAGCTTGGCCTCGGTTGTGCCAGCCTTCAGGCCCAACTGAGCCAGGGAACCTGCAGTCGCGTCTTCCAGCTTGATGGCAGCGCCGTCGGTGGAGCTCAGTTGCAGACGGCCATTCTTGACCTCGGCAGTGACTTTGGTAGCGTCGCTGTTCTGGTTGATGCTGGCCGCAACGTCTTCAATCTTGGAGCCCGCTGCGATGGTCATTTCTTCGCCATTCAGGCGGATCGAAGCTTCCTTGGCGGTCTTGCCATCGAACTGAGTGGTGACCGGCGCCGCCTTGACTTTCACAGCGCCACCAGTGTCCCCAGCACCAAAGGCAGTCAAGGCTGCAGCTTCACCAGTGATGGATATCTCATTAGCAGAGGCCAGCTTGATCTTAGCCCCAGCCGCATCCGCCAACGAAGCGGTTACACCGGAACCAGACGCATTGATCTTGTCAACAATATTTTGGCGAGTATCTCCTGTTGCAACGCTAATTTCCTTGCCATTAAAGGAAATCTTGTAATCCGCAGCCGCAGCCGCAGCTGTTGTGAACAACCCTTCAGCATTACCAGTCGCTACCTGAGTAGTGCCTTTTTCCAGACCCGCAGCAGTCAGACCGGCTGCGCTTCCATCAATGGCAATCTTTGACGCGGAAGCCAAAACAAGCTTAGTACCAGCCTTACTGGCAGTGATGCCCAAATCTGCGCTGTTGATACGACCCATCAGGTCATCGACAGTATCGCCTTTCAGAACCGAGATACTGGTGCCGTTCAGACTGATCGAACTATTCGCATCAGGATCATCGAAATTTGTAGAACCGGTAACTTTGGCTTCGCCCAGCACTTGTACGGCGCTAGTAGTGAGG
>DPSI01000032.1 GCA_003527165.1 Pseudomonas sp. | reverse complement strand
GATGTCGTCGCTGTATGGATCCGACGCCATCGGCGGCGTGATCAACATCATCACCCGCAAAGGCAGCGATGCCTGGGGTGGCACCATTTCGACCGACTACAGCCATTCGCTGAACGACGTCAACGAAGACGAGGCGACGACCAATTTTTATCTCGGCGGGGCGCTGATTCCCGGCCTACTCGGCGCCAGACTGAACGGCAGCTACACCCGTGCCGATGAAAGCGATTATGTCGGTGGCGACGATGGCGCGGCCAGCACCCCGGACAGCCAGCGCAAGCAAGGCGGCGTCGAGCTCTACTTGACGCCCGACGAGCAGAACCGCTTCTCCGTTAGCTATCAGGCCGCGCGCCTGAACGAGACTCACCATCCAGGCCAGAGCGTCGACGTCACCGCAGCGAAAAACACCACTGACTACGAGAAAGACATCTACGCGCTGGCCCATGACGGCCATTACGCCGACTGGCAGATCAGCAGCTACCTCCAGCACGATAAATCAGAGCGGGTGCAGGACCAGACCAAGCGCGAAGAGGTCACCACGCTCAACACCCAGGCCAGCCACTTCTGGGGCTCGCACGTGTTCACCATTGGCGGCCAATACAAATACGAGGACTTCGTCGACGAATCCAACGGTCTGCTGACCTCCAACGTGCCTGGCGCGGTAGCGAGCGTCGATCGATGGCTCGCGGCGCTGTTCGTGGAAGCCGAATGGGGCGTGACCGACGATCTGGCGATCACCACTGGCCTGCGCTACAACGACGACGAACTCTTCGGCGGTTATCTGTCGCCACGGATCTACGGCGTGTATCAG
The DNA here is from genome assembly GCA_003527165.1 of Pseudomonas sp. Classification (GTDB taxonomy): domain Bacteria; phylum Pseudomonadota; class Gammaproteobacteria; order Pseudomonadales; family Pseudomonadaceae; genus Stutzerimonas. The sequence continues at coordinate 2,863 of DPSI01000032.1, read as the reverse complement.
TACACCCCGAACCTCACCCTCAAGGGCGGCGTTTCCACCGGTTATAAGCAGCCCGGCCTCGCCGACGCCACCGAAGGCTTCGGCCGCGGCACCGGCGGTGGCGGCTCCCCTGCACCGCATCCGCGTGCGCTGATCATCGGCAATCCCGAGCTCGATCCGGAAACCAGCACCAACTACGAGCTGGGTTTCAACTACGACAACCCGGAGCGGGGCTTCAACACCAGCCTCATGGTTTTCCATACCCAGTACAAGGACAAGATCGCCGAGGATCGCTACTGCGAAAGCGGTGGCGACAGCGATGATCCCTCGACCTGGACATGCCCGTTCGGTGGCAACAACTACCTGTTCCTCAGCACCCGAACCAACGTCGACGAAGCGATCATGCAGGGCCTGGAATGGACCCTGGACTACAACTTCCTGCCGAACCTGCGCCTGAGCACCAGCTACACCTTCACCGACTCCGAGCAGAAGACCGGCGAGTTCAAGGGCGACCCGCTGAACAAGCAGCCCAAGCACATGGCCAACGCCCTGCTCGACTGGCAGGCGACGTCCCGCCTCAACGCTTGGCTGCAGGGTAACTACCGCAGCGAGACCAGCGACTACATCAGCCGCACCAGCATGTCGGACGGCACTCCGGGCTACGGCTTCTTCGACGCAGGCGTGGTGTACCAACTGACCCAGAACGTCGACGTGAAGGCCGGGCTGTACAACATCGCCAACAAGGAAGTCACCAATGACGACTACGAAGTGGTACTGGACGGCCGGCGGCTGGTCGTGGGCATGACAGTCGATTTCTAAGCGATTACGAAGCGGTGCGCGGCGCAGCCGTCCTCGGCGCGTCACGCCCGCCTCGAACAGACCGCCCGGCCGGCTTGCCTAGCAACCGTCGGGCTTTTTCGTATGACTTCAGCTGTTTCCCACCGGGAGCCTGTCGTGACTCGTTCCGTATCGCAATCGCGTAGTGCCTGGCCCGATATCGCCGCGCGTACCGCCCTCGCCGTGCTCGGCGGCTATGCCTTCACCTACGCCGCCACGGCCGCCCTGGCGCGGCTGTTGCCGCTGGACCGCGTCGACGCCCTGACCACGGCCTCTCTGCTGTCCTTCATGGTCTATCTAGTCTTCATTCTCTGGGCATTCGCCGCGGCCTCGCTGCGCCGGGTGCTGGTCGGCTTGAGCATCGCCGTGCCCTTGGCGGTCATCGGCTTCTGGCCACAGCTGCTGGAGGCGTTGCGATGAAGCGCAGCCTGACGCAATCGATGTCCTGGCTGCATACCTGGTGCGGGCTGCTGCTCGGCTGGGTGCTATTCGCCATCTTCCTCACCGGCACATTGGCGGTGTTCGACAAGGAAATCAGCTGGTGGATGCAGCCGGAGCTGACCGATCAGGCGCAGTCGCCCGCGGCGGCCGCCAACGTCGCGCAGCGCTGGTTGATGGCGCACCACAGCGACGAATCGAACTGGAACATCAGCCTGCCGACCGAGCGTTCACCGGATCTCGGCGTATCCGTCGGCGAGCGACGTCGCGGCGGTGGCGGCACCCAGCTGGATCCGCTGACGGGCGAGACCATCGAGGCGCGGGAAACCATCGGTGGCAACTTCTTCTTCCATTTCCACTACACGCTGCATATGCCACGGCTGCTCGGCATCTGGGTGGTCGGGTTGGCGGCCATGGCGATGCTGGTAGCGTTGATCAGCGGGATCATCATCCACAAGAAAATCTTCAAGGAGTTCTTCACCTTCCGCCCGGCCAAGGGGCAGCGTTCCTGGCTCGACGGCCATAATGCCAGCGCCGTCCTGCTGCTGCCGTTCCACCTGATGATCACCTATACCGGGCTGGTGATCTTTTTCCTGATCTACATGCCAGCCGCGGTGGACGCCCTGTACGACGGCGATCGCCAGGCCTATTTCCGCGAGGTGCAGCCAGCCCGTGCTGCAGAACAGGCGCCGCGCGGTGAGGGCCGTAGCCGCAAATCCGTCCAGGCGCCGGCCGCGCCCATGCTTGCGCTGGATGAGATCGTCAGCCGTGCCGAAGCGCATTACGGCCCCGGGATGATTGGCGGCCTGGCCGTGAGCAATCCCGGCCGAGCGGATGCCCAGGTCACGGCGCGGCCGGTATTGGGCAATCGCATCGAGCTGACCAAGGGCGAAGGCATGGTGTTCAACGGCGTTACCGGCGAGCTGATCAAAGCACCGGAGCCGTCGCGCACCAGCCAGCTGACCCAACGCGTGATGGCCGGCCTGCACTTCGCCCAGTTCGGCGGCTATTCGATGCGCTGGCTGTATTTCATCTGCGGCCTGGTCAGCTGCGCCATGATCGCAACGGGGCTGGTGCTCTATGCGGTCAAGCAGCGCAAGCAGGCCAAGGCCAACCCGCAATTCCTGCAGGTGGTGGAGAGCCTCAACGTGGCCGTGGTGGCCGGGCTTTCGCTGGCCTGCGTCGCGCTCTTGTGGGGCAATCGCCTGCTACCGGCGGAGCTGGCCGAACGAGGAAGCTGGGAGCTGCGGCTGTTCTTCGGCATCTGGGCTCTGAGTTGGCTGCACGCCTGGCTACGCAAGCCGTTGCACGCCTGGCGCGAACAGCTATCCGCCACTGCGGCGCTGGCGCTCGCCCTGCCGCTGCTGGACCTGACGACAACCAACGCATCGCCCGACGCTATCCGGCTGTCCGTCCTCGCAGCCGTATTTGCGATGGGCCTGCTGATCGGCTGGACCGCCTGGAAAATCCCGTCGGTCGTCGCGGCCAGAAAATCGCGCCAGGCCCCGCTCAACCACCCCGTTTCGGGAGTCTCGTCATGACCGGTTCGGCTCTGCTCGCCAGCCTGCTCCTGGCTTACGCCGGCATGCTCGGTAGATCGGAAGAGCGT
>DPSI01000104.1 GCA_003527165.1 Pseudomonas sp. | reverse complement strand
CGTATTTGGCTTCGACGTTCCACTCACGTTCTTCACCTTCACCGGTAGGGGTGCTGATGTCATAGCCGCTCAGGTAGCGCGTCATGAAGCTGAGGCCTGGAGCGCCGAAAGCAGACATATCGATGTCATAACGTACCTGCCAGGATTTTTCGTCTTCACCGTTGAAGTCAGAATACTGGACCGAGTTGGCCAGCCATACGGTGCCATTAGCGTCGGGGCCGTACGCATAGCCCGTTCCGTTAAATCCGCCATGCGACTGCTGATATGCAACTGTAAATTTATGCGCATCGATACCGTAAGTGGCCGCTAGGCTCCAGATAGTGTTGTCTTCGTCGCTGCCGGTTTCAGTGAATTCCGACTCATACTCGCTTTGGTAGATATTGAAATCAAAAGCGAGCGACTGGTCTGCGCCCAAGCCCATGTTGTAATTGACGTTACCGTAATACTTTTGGAAAGCGTCTTTTACATCAGAGTAGTAAAGCGACGTGCTGAGATTGTCGCTGAACGCATAGGTGCCGCCGACGAAATTGATCTCTTCCAGCCCTTCGGAGTCGTGACCTGTTTGCGCCTTACCACTCAGAGCGGTAAAACGACCCGCATTGAGTTCGAGTCCTTCGATTTCGCTGCTGGTAATCAATGTGCCACGTGCGGTTTCCGGTAGCAGGCGGGCGTCATCAGTAGAGAACACCGGAAGAGCGACGAATTGTGTGCCGTATTTCAGCACAGTATTCGAGAGCCGGAATTTAACGGCGGCCCCAGCATGTGAATAGTCATCACGGGCACGACCATCATCATCAATCGGAAACAGTCCGTTACCAGCACGGCCACGGCCAGTATCCAGCTTCACACCCAGCAGGCCAATAGCATCGACACCTACGCCGATGGTGCCTTGAGTGAAGCCGGACTCGAAGGTGCCAATAAAGCCATGGCCCCATTCTTCGCGGTAGCTTTGGCCGTTTTCGGTTGGGGTGCCGTTATTCCCGTTATCACGGAAGTCACGGTTCATATACATGTTGCGGTTGAAGATGGTCAGGCTGCTGCCTTCGACAAAGCCTTCCGACTCGGACTGGCTGGACGCCAGCGCCATTTGCGACGTGCCGGCCGCAACGGCCATGGCGATTACGCTCCACTTCATCACTTGCATAGTGATTGCTCCTTTGGTTTCAAATTGGTGCTTGCTTTCCTGCGTGCGCCGGAAAGAGGCATCTTTATTTTCGGTATACAAGCTCAATTTCATTCCTTGTTTGCCTAGCTGGTCGAAACCTGCAGCAAGCCCTGGAATTCTATTTCCGAGAAATTACTGTGTAGCTGGGGAAACTAGCGCCAGCAAGCTTAACCCAGCTATTTCAGTTTTTCTCCCCCCTCATTTGGTGCTTTTTCTCTACACAGCAATATCCGTGCACAAACTGCAAAAGCTGATTTTGTGCCTGATTTTGCGTTCCCGTAGGACCAGGCTTGCGCTAAAGATGGGCCGCTTCGGATCTGCCATGCCCCGGCTTGGTGCGCTGTAGGCTGCTGATGGTCGCGAAGCGTTAGAGTATTCTTGCGTGAACGATCAGCCGTGATTTCACTGTTGCGCTGATTTCGATATGAACAGGAGTGCCGTTATGTTCGTTCTCGATTCACAGCTGGAGCAGGACACGCTAAATCTGGGTGACTTTCCGTTATGTCGGTTGCTGTTGATGAATGACGCCAATTACCCCTGGTTCATTCTCGTGCCGCGCCGCGAAGAGGTCAGTGAGCTGTTTCAGCTGGACCCGGCGGATCAGCAGGCGCTATGGCGAGAAGCAACGGCGTTGGCCGAAACGCTGAAAGACACCTTTGGCGCGGACAAGATGAATGTCGCGACCCTGGGTAACGTGGTGAGTCAACTACACGTACACGTGATCGCTAGACGCCGGGGCGATCCTGCCTGGCCGGCGCCTGTCTGGGGCCGCCAGCCGGCCAGTCCCTATAGTGAGGCGCAGGCTGATGCGATCAGACAGAAGCTGAGGCTTGTGCTGACCGATAATTTTCGTTTTGCGGAGTGACGTAATGGAGCTGGAACAACGCATCACCGATCTCGAAGCACGCCTGGCTTTTCAGGACGATACGATCCAGACCTTGAACGATGTGCTGATCGCACAGCAGCGAACTGTCGAGCGGTTGCAGGCGCAGCTCGGACTGCTCGCCAGGCGACAGGAGGACCTGCAGAGCAGGATGGGCGGCGAGGAGGATGAAGCGCCTCCGCCCCACTATTGACAAGGCTGCGGCGGAAGCGAAATGGCCAGGGCTGGTTTGGCCCTGGCGCTGAAGGGTCAATGGCTTGGCTGGGTTGCGACCACGTCTTCGGCCTGGAGGCCTTTATCGCGCATCATAATGGTGAATTCGACGCGTTGGCCTTCCACCAGTACCCGGTGGCCTTCGCCTCGAATTGCCCGGAAATGGACGAAGACATCGTCGCCACTGTCTCTGGAAATAAAGCCAAAACCTTTTGAGGTGTTGAACCACTTTACCGTGCCTGCTTCCCGCCCGGCGGCAGGTGCTGCGGCGTGTTTATGCTGGCCTTTACGGGTGTCTGAGGATGGGGCGCGGTTGATTGGGCGTACGTCTGTTGATTGGGTTGTAGCCAGCTGCAGCAATACGGCGATGAACACCAGCACGAGGCTGGCAAGTGTCGCCGGTTGGCCGGCAATGGCAACGACTGGAACCAGTAGTATTGCAGCTTGGATCACAACCGCAGCAATCAACAGCACGGATGCACCCAGCAGAACGGGGCGGCTACGCTCGCCGATATTCAGTTGCGCAGATGAGGCGAACTGTACGTTCAGCAGGCCCAGAAGTAGCAGACACAATGCCTCGGGTTGTAATAGAAGTGGCGTTGCGCCCATAAGGCTGGGTACGAAAGACAGCGCAAGGGCAGCAACGCCCGTTAAAACATGGATAATTTTAAACATTCTTATGACTCACAGTTGAATAGCACGACAGAAAAGCGGCAGGTTGGGCAAAGAGGAAAGCTGAGCGAGAGGAAGCGATCGCTCATATTTAATGGTGCCCAGCCTGCGGCGCGCGCGTATTTAACAGTAAAGGAGGTCGCCGCTCAAATGGACTCGCGGCAGGAGGGGAGGTGGCGGTGGGGAACTGTCGGGCTGTTGGCTGAGGAGCTCGTTTGCCCTGGCGTCGTCCGGACAGCCACGTACGCGACTGTCCGGAGTAACGACGATTCGGCGCTGTATCAGGCAGCCAGCAGGCTGCGCAGCATCCAGGCGGTTTTCTCGTGGATCTGCATGCGCTGAGTCAGAAGGTCGGCAGTGGGTTCATCGCTGACCTTTTCCAGCAGCGGAAAGATACCGCGCGCCGTGCGGACGACCGCCTCCTGTCCTTCAACCAGTAGCTTGATCATTTCCTCGGCAGCAGGAATGCCTTCCTGTTCTTTGATCGAGGACAGCTTTGCATAGGTTGCATAGGTGCCTGGAGCCGGGAAGCCCAGGGCGCGGATGCGCTCGGCAATGTCATCCACCGCCACGGCTAGTTCGGTGTATTGGGTCTCGAACATGGTGTGCAGGGTGTTGAACATCGGTCCCGTCACGTTCCAATGGAAGTTATGCGTCTTCAGGTAAAGCGTGTACGTGTCTGCCAGCAGGCGGGACAAACCGTCCGCGATAGCGGCGCGATCCTGTTCGGCAATACCAATGTCGATTTCCATGGTTTTCTCCCGTTTGGTGAATTCACTGACAGTTATGCCAGAAAATGAGTGCCTGTAGTGAGTGGCGCTATGTCGCCGGTAGCAAGCTGTTGATTTGAAGCTATCAAGCGGACTTGGGTTCAACCGGCTCGACTATTACTTCGATTGCGCCTGGCTATCGGCGCCGGCTGCGTTGAAGCAATTATGCAGATATAATCCCGCGCTTGTGTCGGGCGGCTCGTTTGCCGTACGGGGTAGCGCCGCACTCCGGTGTCGGCCGCTCCCTTTTCAATGCCGATGAGTGATATCTCAGACGGGGCGCCACGAAGCAGCCGTCTGCCCAGTCGCAAATCAAGCGACCTAATGAATTTCCAAGATACGAGAAGCGAACCTCACCATGATGCGCAGCCACTATTGCGGCCAGTTGAACGAAAGCCTGGATGGCCAGGAAATAACCCTTTGCGGCTGGGTCCACCGTCGCCGTGACCACGGCGGGGTCATCTTCCTCGACGTGCGTGACCGTGAGGGCTTGGCTCAGGTCGTGTTCGATCCGGACCGTGCCGAGACCTTCGCAGCCGCAGACAAGGTGCGCAGCGAATACGTCATCAAGGTGGCCGGCAAGGTGCGCCTGCGTCCGGCTGGTGCGGTCAACCCGAACATGGCTTCGGGAGCGATCGAGGTGCTGGGCTACGAACTCGAAGTGCTGAACGAAGCGGAAACGCCACCGTTCCCGCTCAACGAATACAGCGATGTCGGTGAAGAAACCCGACTGCGTTACCGTTTCATCGACCTGCGCCGGCCGGAAATGGCCGAGAAGCTCAAGCTGCGCTCGAGCATCACCACTAGTATCCGGCGTTACCTTGATGAGAACGGCTTCCTCGACGTCGAGACGCCGATCCTCACCCGTGCCACTCCGGAAGGCGCGCGCGATTACCTGGTGCCCAGTCGCACCCATCCCGGCAGCTTCTTCGCGCTGCCGCAGTCGCCACAGCTATTCAAGCAGCTGCTGATGGTCGCCGGCTTCGACCGTTACTACCAGATTGCCAAATGCTTCCGCGACGAAGACCTGCGTGCCGATCGCCAGCCGGAATTCACCCAGATCGACATCGAGACCAGCTTCCTCGACGAGTCCGACATCATCGGCATCACCGAAGGCATGGTGCGCAAGCTGTTCAAAGAAGTGCTGGGCGTCGAGTTCGGCGAATTCCCGCACATGCCGTTCGAAGAGGCCATGCGCCGTTACGGCTCCGACAAGCCGGACCTGCGCATTCCGCTGGAACTGATCGACGTGGCCGATCAGCTGCAGCAGGTCGAGTTCAAAGTGTTCAGCGGTCCGGCGAACGATCCGAAGTGCCGCGTCGCCGCGCTACGCGTACCGGGCGGTGCCAGCATGCCGCGCAAGCAGATCGACGATTACACCAAGTTCGTCGGTATCTACGGCGCCAAAGGCCTGGCCTATATCAAGGTCAACGAGCGCGCCAAAGGCGTCGAGGGGCTGCAGTCTCCGATCGTCAAGAATATTCCAGAAGACAAGCTCAACGTGATTCTCGACCGCGTCGGCGCGGTCGATGGAGACATCGTGTTCTTTGGCGCCGACAAGGCCAAG
>DPSI01000051.1:2693-4754 GCA_003527165.1 Pseudomonas sp. | reverse complement strand
CAGGGCGTGGTTCACGGCAGGCATGACATGCAGGCGCTGGCCTGCGACTTCTACGTGCTATCCGGCCACAAGCTCTACGGGCCGGAAGGCGTCGGCGCACTCTATGGGCGTGGCGAGTCATTGCTCAAGCTCAGGCACTGGCAATTCGGCGGCGAAATGGTCCGTGTCGCTGACTTTCACCACGCCGAGTTTCACGCCGCACCGCTAGGCTTCGAGGCCGGCACGCCACCCATCGGCGCCGTCATCGGTCTCGGTGCGACCCTGGACTACCTGTCCAAACTGGACGCCACGGCGGTGACCGGCCACGAACAGGCACTGCACATGAAGCTTCTCGCGGGGCTCACGGTACGCGAGGGCGTGCGACTGCTGGGCGAACCGCGGCTGGCGTTGGCCAGTTTCACCGTGGACGCTGTGCATCACGGTGATCTGGCACACCTGCTCACCGAGCAAGGCATCGCCATACGCAGCGGGACGCACTGTGCACAACCTTTGATGAAAGCGCTGGGGGTCGATGGCGCCATCCGCGTATCGCTCGGGCTGTACAACGACGGCACCGATCTGGAACGTTTCTTCGATGCCCTGGATCAGGCGCTGGAGATGTTGCGATGAGCGAGTTGCCCGGTGCCGCCTGCGAAGCGCTGCAAAGCTTCCAGCAGGCGGGCGGCTGGGAACAGCGTGCGCGCCTGCTGTTGCAATGGGGCGATCGACTGGAGCCGCTAAGCGCCGCCGAGCGCAACGACAACAACCTGGTCGCCGGTTGCGACAGCAAGCTCTGGCTGGTCAGTGAGGCGCACGGAGGGAATTGGTACTTTCGCGGCGCCAGCGAGGCGCGCCTGCTGCGCGGCTTGCTGGCGGTCCTGCTGATCCGCGTCAACGGCCTGCAAGCCAGCGAGCTGCGCCGGCTGGATGTGGCTGACTGGTTCGGTCAGCTCGGGCTTTCACGGCAACTGTCACCGTCCCGCGCCAACGGAATGAACGCGGTGCGGCAGCGGATGCTCGAGCTGGCATCGGTCGGCTGACCGAGCCCAGCGATGTCCAAGGGCGCGTCTGCACCGCCTCCCACCCCAGACATCAGCTCGGCGTGCGCTCCGCAGGCCGCCTGGTCCCGGCGACCAACTTGTCAACGGCACGCGCCGCCGCCACCATGCCGAAACTCGCGGTGACCATCATCGCTGCGCCGAAACCGCCGGCACAGTCGAGCTTCACACCTTCGCCAACGAAACTCTTGCTCTGGCAGACGCCGCCATCCGGTTTGGGATAGCGCAGCTGCTCGGTGGAAAACACGCAAGGGACGCTATAGGTACGGCCCGGCGTACGGGAGAAGTTGTATTCGCGCCGCAGCAACGAGCGCACCTTCGCCGCCAGCGGGTCGTTGAAGGTCTTGTTCAGATCGGCGACCTGGATCTGCGTCGGGTCGACCTGCCCGCCGGCGCCGCCGGTGGCGATGATCTGGATCTTGCGCCGCTTGCACCAGGCGATCAGCGCGGCTTTCGCCGGCACGCTGTCGATGCAGTCGATGACACAGTCCATTTGTTCAGTGATGTATTCGGCCATAGTCTCGCGGGTGACGAAGTCGGCTACGGCGTGGACCACGCAAGTGGGGCTGATCGCCTTGATCCGTGCCGCCATCTCGTCGACCTTGGGCTTGCCGACAGCGCCTTCCAGCGCATGCAACTGTCGATTGGTGTTAGTGACACAGACATCGTCCAGATCGAACAGACTGATCTCGCCGACACCACTGCGCGCCAGGGCCTCTGCCGCCCAGGAACCGACCCCGCCGATACCGACGACCGCCACATGCGCAGCAGCCAGCCGTTCGAGCCCGACAGAGCCGTACAAGCGGGCGATGCCGCCGAAACGCTGATCGTCGATAGACATTCCGATTCCTCATTAAAACACTGGGCCGATTATAGATTGGCCAGGGTGTTCACACACAGGGCAGCGAGCGCCTCCTGCGTCCCGAGCCGGCCGGTAGCCAGCGCTCTTGCATCGCGATGTCAGCAACCACCGCGCAGTTCAATCGCTACGCAACCCGGCTATCCGACGCAGGGCAGACGCCGG
>DPSI01000051.1:0-2532 GCA_003527165.1 Pseudomonas sp. | reverse complement strand
TGCATCCGGCCGTCACCGCAGCCCCGGCTTTGCTTTAATATGGCGCCCTTTCCCGACAGCCTCGGAGCCGTGATGACCGCCGCCGCCCTCTCCCCAACCCTCGAACTCGCCTGCGAGCTGATCAACCGGCCTTCGGTGACCCCGCTGGACGAGGGCTGCCAACAGCTGATGAGCGAACGTCTCGCCGCCTGCGGCTTCGCGATCGAGCAGATGCACATCGAGGACGTGGAGAATTTCTGGGCAATCCGCGGCAAAGAAGGCCCCGTGCTGTGCTTCGCTGGCCACACCGACGTGGTGCCCACCGGCCCGCTGCAGGCCTGGCAGAATCCGCCGTTCGCGGCGCGCATCGACGAGAACGGCATGCTCCACGGGCGCGGCGCGGCAGACATGAAGGGCAGCCTGGCATCGATGATCGTCGCGGTGGAGCGCTTCACCGCCGACCACCCCAACCACAAGGGCCAGATTGCGTTTCTCATTACCAGCGATGAAGAAGGTCCGGCGCACCATGGCACCAAGGCGGTGGTCGAGCGCCTGCGCGAGCGTGGCCAACGGCTGGACTGGTGCATCGTCGGCGAACCGTCGAGCACTACGCTGGTCGGTGATGTGGTCAAGAATGGTCGCCGCGGCTCGCTCGGCGGCACTCTCACCGTGCGGGGCCAACAAGGCCACGTGGCCTACCCGCATCTGGCGAAGAATCCGATCCACCTGGCCGCGCCAGCGCTGGCTGAGCTGGCCGGCGAACACTGGGACGACGGCAACGTATTCTTTCCGCCGACCAGCTTCCAGATTTCCAACCTGAACGCCGGCACCGGCGCGACCAACGTCATACCCGGCACCCTGGAGGCGGTGTTCAACTTCCGCTTCTCAACCGAATCCACGGTCGAGGAGCTGCAGCAGCGCACCGCCGCGATTCTCGACAAGCACGGCCTGGACTGGAGCGTCGATTGGGCCCTGTCCGGGCTGCCCTTCCTCACCGAGCCCGGCGACCTGCTCGATGGCGTTGCCGCTGCGATCCGTCAGGTCACCGGCCGCGAAACCAAGCCCTCGACCAGTGGCGGCACCTCCGATGGGCGCTTCATCGCCACCCTGGGCACCCAGGTCGTTGAGCTCGGCCCGGTCAACGCGACCATTCACCAGGTCGACGAACACATCCTCGCCAGCGATCTCGATCTGCTGACCGAGATCTACTACCGGACCCTGGTCAACCTGCTCGCATGCTGATCTGTCCGATTTGCCGCGGCGCCCTGAGCGTGGTCGACGATGGCGTCGTCTGCCCGGCCAACCACCGCTTCGACCGTGCCCGTCAGGGGTATCTGAACCTGCTGCCGGTGCAACATAAGAACAGCCGCGACCCGGGTGACAACCTGGCCATGGTCGAGTCGCGGCGGCGCTTTCTCGATGGCGGCCACTATGCCCCGTTGGCCGAGCGTCTGGCGCAGCTGGCGGCTGAACGCTCGCCGAATCGCTGGTTGGATATCGGCTGCGGCGAAGGCTATTACACGGCGCAGATCGCCCAGGCGCTGCCTGAGGCGGACGGCTATGCGCTGGACATTTCGCGCGAAGCGGTCAAACGCGCCTGCAAACGCACGCCACAACTGGAATGGCTGGTGGCGAGCATGGCCCGGGTGCCGCTAGCCGATGCCAGCTGCGATCTGCTCGCCAGCGTGTTCAGCCCGCTGGACTGGAACGAAGCCCGCCGCCTGCTCGCGCCCGGCGGAGGACTGCTGCGCATGGGCCCGACCCGCGAGCACCTGTGGGAACTGCGCGGCCTGTTATATGACGAAATACGCCATTATGACGACGAAAAGCACCTGACATTGATTCCTGAGGGCATGCATCTAGCCCACAGCGAGACTCTCAGCTATGAGTTGCAACTGGACAACGCCGAAGCACGCGCCGACCTGTTGGCCATGACGCCGCACGGCTGGCGCGCCAGTGCCGAACGCCGCGCCGCGGTGATCGACGCGCCACTCAAGGTTCGGGTTGCGATACGCTACGACTGGATTCAGCGTGACCGGTAAATGCCGCTCAAGCATGGAAGATGGGCGGTAGAGTCGATCCCAACAATTCTGACGCGGCCGACCAGACCCCGCCGGTCCATTTTTTCAACAGGCTGCAACCACCAACAAGGTCACCGCCCATGCGTCAACCGGACATCGAGATCTACCTCAGGGACGCCAGCCAGGAGGCCGTCACCGACTGGCTGAGCCAGGCAGTCGGGCCGTGCTCCCCCTGGCAACCCAAGGGCAAAACGTTCAAGTGCAAGGCCGGTAAGATCCCAGTGACCTGGCTGCCGAAGGCGGTTGGCAAATGGCACAGCTTGCTGCTGGAAAGTGACAACACCCCATGGGAAGACGACGTCGCCTGCGCCCGCGCCGCGTACCAGGCGTTGGGTGTGGAAGTCCGCTGCGCACCGGGCGGCTGGCAGGAAGATGAGTCGGTCGAAGATGCCGATCGCTGGATCAGCATCAGCGAGCGCGGCGAAGCGGAGATCCTCTGGCGTACGGATTGAATGCCGGTCGCGCGTGGCGT
>DPSI01000137.1:662-6413 GCA_003527165.1 Pseudomonas sp. | reverse complement strand
CCAGTGGGCTGGGGCCAGTCGCGACGACCAGCCGCCGTCCCCGCCAGCGGATCTGGCCGTCACCGATCAGGGTGTTGCCATGCACCGCCTGGATCGGGGTTTGCTCGTGGATTTGCACCTCGGCACGCTGCAGGTGTCGCAGTGCGAGGCGGCGCAGGCGCGGCGGGTGCCCAGCAAGCAGCTCACCGTCGGAAAACAAGTGGATCACCGGCATTCGTCCGGCCATAGCCAGTGCCAGTTCGACGCCTGCCGCACCGCCACCGAGAACGGCCAGCGGTTCGGGGGTTTCCTGCCACTGCTGCCAGCGCCGGATAAAATTGGCGAACGGCTTCACCGAGAGCAGTTCCATGCCGTCGCCCGATTGTTCCGGCACCCCGGGCAGGGAACCCAGATTGAGCGACATCCAAGTGCTGCGTAGCGTCTCGCCGGTCGCCAGGAGCAGTTCGGGCGTTTCGGGGAGCAGCGCCACCATAGTGCCCTGAACGAACTCGACCTTCGCCGCTGCGCAGAGCTTGGGAAGCGCGACGCGGCATTGCCGTGCCTGGTAATGCTCGGCGATGAGGCCTGGCATCATGCCCGAATACCAGGCGTGGGGTTCGGCCGAGACCAGACCGATCCGCCCCATGGGGCGTTCACGGCTGGCCCATTGGCGCAGCACGCCGAGATGGCTATGACCCGCGCCGGCAAGCAGGAGGTCGAAGTCAGTGCTCATGGCGCATCAGGGCAGGGCTGATGCGCGGGTTGGCTGGGTCCATCTGTAGTAGCAGCGTGGCATCCATGACAGAAGTTCTCCAAGCATTGCAACTGGCCAGCAGACTTGCATCTGCCGCCGCTCAGCAATTGCCCGGGGTGGCGGTGGGATGCTCATCGCAGTATAGATTCAATGCGGCTGAACGCCTGGATCTTGCTATTGGCGAGGCTGGCGGCTCGGCATCACAGCGTTTCGGTGCCGATCGAGACGCTCAAGGTGTGGCTGGTACCGGAATCCAGTCGGACCATGTCGTCCAGAACGTTTGCGGTCTCGATGCAGAGCATCCGCTGCCAGGCATCGTCGGCAAACTGCGACAGGCGCTGCGCCTTGGCGATCCATGGATTCCACAGCACGGCCGAGCGGGAGCCGCAGGTCTGCAGAGTAATTCGGCGGTTGTATCCTGGATCGCGCAAGTACAAGGTCGGCGGTAGATCGAGGTAGATGCGGTCGGTTTCGCCGTTGAAGGCGAGATGGCCCTGCTGCTGGCGCTGCTGCCAAGCATCCAGGGTTTCGATATAGGGGCGGCCATCCAATCCTTCCACCGTGACCTGATGGATATCGCTGATGGCAAAGTAGCTGTGCAGCGCCTGGGACAGGGCGACGGGGGCGGTCCCCTGATTGCGGCTGGTGAGCGCCAGATGCAGGCGCTGATCCAGGCGGATTTGCAGGCTGAGTTCGACGGCATGCGGCCAGCCGGGCAGGTCTCCTTGTGTGTTGCAGACGAACTCCAGGGTGGCGCTGTCGGCGTCGCTGTGCGAGTCCCTCAACAACCAGTCAATGTTGCGCACCAGTCCGTGTGCCGGCGCTGGTTGATCCTGATAGGCGTCCTTTATCGGTTGCGGATTGCGCGTCAGGTCACCGAACCAGGGCCAGCATACCGGGACCCCACCACGCACGGCCTGGCCTCGCTCGAATGCGGCTTCTTCGCTGAGCCAGATGATCGGCGCCGCATCGCCCTGGCGGTAGCTGAGCACCTGCGCGCCCTGCTCGGCGACGATCACTTCGTCGGCGCCGTTACGGATGCGCCAGCAGGGGAGTTGGTCCATTTCGATGCGCTGGATATCGACGGGCATGGCGGTCTCGTTGGCAACAAGGATGATTGGGTTGTTCTGACCCTACCGGTGGCGAGGGATTCCGTGGGGATGGAGTCGGTGGGATGTTGCGAAGGGCTGCGCAACAGCCGCGCGGGTGGCTGAACGCGCCGCGGCGCTAGGCCGCCGCGGACTCAGTTGGCGCTTCAGCGCCCTTGGCAGGCATCCACACGCAGCCAGCGCTCCAGCAGTTTGAAGCCCTGCATCAGGACGAACGCGATGATCAGATAGATCAGGCCAGCGGTGAGAAACATTTCCTCGTGCATGTAGGTGCGTGCCGCGATCTTGCGTGCCATGCCGGTCAGCTCGAGCAGGGTGATGGTGCTGGCCAAGGCGCTGGCTTTGAGCATCAGGATCACTTCGTTGCTGTAGGCCGGCAGGCCGATACGCGCGGCGCGTGGCAGGATGATGTGCCACAGTGCTTGGCTACGCGACATGCCCAGCGCACGCGCTGCTTCGATTTCCCCAGCCGGCACGTTCTGTATCGCGCCGCGGATGATCTCGGCGATATAGGCGGCGGTGTGCAGAGTCATGGTGATGATTGCGCACCAGTACGGATCGCGCAGGAAAGGCCAGAGCGCGCTCTGGCGAACCACCTCGAACTGCGCCATGCCGTAGTAAACCAGAAACAGCTGCACCAGCAATGGCGTACCACGGAAGAAGAAAATGTAGCCGTAGGGCAGGGCGCGCACCGCGAGTATGCGTGAGGACCGGGCGATGCCCAGCGGTAGCGCAAGAATCAGCCCGGCTACGACCGAGACACCGACCAGTTGCAAGGTCAGCCAGGCGCCTTCTAGAAAGCTTGGCAGCCACTTGATGAACAGTTCCCAGCTCATGCGGCGCTCCTGACAAAGCCGCGGCCGGCGCGTTTTTCGAGAAAGTACATGCCGGTCATGGCGATAACGGTCAGGCCCAGGTAGATGAAGGCGGCAACGACGAAGAAGGTAAAGGGTTCCTTGCTGGCCGTTACGGCGATTTGGGAGCTGCGCATGATTTCTTCCAGGCCGAGCACCGAGACCAGCGCGGTGTCCTTCATCAGGATCATGAACAGGTTGCCCAGGCCGGGCAGGGCCAGACGCCACATCTGCGGCAGGATCAGCCGCAGGAATATCCGCCGCTTGCCCAGGCCGAGCGCCAGTCCGGCTTCTCGGTGCCCCTTGGGAATGGCCAGCAGCGCGCCACGAAAGACCTCGGTGGCGTAAGCGCCGAAACACAGGCCGAGGGCGATGGTGCCAGCGGCGAAGGGGCTGAGGGCCAGATTCTCGATGCCAAATATCTCGCCAATACCACGCACCAGGCCGATGGTGCCGAAATAGATCAGCAGGACCCAGAGCAGTTCGGGCACGCCGCGGACGATGGTCGAATAGGTGCCGCCAACCCAGCGCAGGGTTGCGAGCGGGGAGGTCTTGGCGAGTGCGCCAAGCAAGCCGAGCACAAGGCCCAGGGCCAGGGCCGCGAGGGCCAGCTGAATGGTCATCCAGGTGCCGGCGATCAGCGCCGGACCGAATCCATGAAGGTCGGGAATCATATGGGCTCAAACACCAAAGCCCGACCTACCAGATTGGCGGCCGGGCTTTGATTCAGACGGATCAGTAAATGTTGAAAGGGAAATACTTGGCGTTGATCTGTTGGTAAGTGCCGTCAGCGATGATTTCCGCCAGCGCTTTGTTCAGCTTCTCACGCAGCTCATCGTTGTCCTTGCGCACAGCCATGGCGATCTTGTCGTCATCGAACACCGGCTCGCCCTTGAATTCGAAGTTCTTGCCGGCGTCGCTCTTGAGCCATTCCCACTGCACGAAGGAGTCGGCGAGAATGCCATCGACGCGGCCCGAGGCCAGATCGAGGTAGGCGTTTTCCTGGGTGTCGTAGAGCTTGATGTCGACTACGTCATCGAGGTTGTCTTCCAGCCAGGTGCCGGCGATGGTCGCGCGCTGGGCGCCAATGGTCTTGCCGTCCAGGTAGCTTTCGTCCGTCTTGAAATCGACCGATTTGGGCGCAACGAACTGCAGCTTGTTGGTGTAGTAGTGATCCGTGAAGTCGACAGCCTGCTTACGCTCCTCGGTGACCGACATGGAAGCGGCAAGGAAGTCGAACTTGCCGGCGTTCAGGGCCGGGATGATGCCGTCCCAATCGGAGGTCACCACTTCGCACTCAACTTCCATTTTGGCGCAGAGGGCGTGGGCGATATCCAGGTCGAAGCCAACCACTTGGCCGCTGGCATCGATCAGGTTGAAGGGCGGGTAGGCGCCTTCGGTGCCGATGCGCAGCTTGTCGGCGGCGAAGGCGTTGGCGCCGAGCATCAGGGCGGCGGCGGTCAGCAGAATCTTCTTATAGCTTTTCATGCGGTGTTGCTCCATTAGCGATGGCTGGACATGAACTGTTTGCAGCGTGCCGATTGTGGGTTGTCGAACACCTGCTCTGGCGTTCCTTGCTCTTCGATCAGGCCCTGATGGAGAAAGACCACCTCACTGGAGACCTGTTTGGCGAAGTTCATTTCATGGGTGACGAGCAGCATGGTACGGCCCTCATCGGCCAGCGACCGGATCACTGCAAGCACTTCTTGTACCATTTCCGGGTCGAGCGCCGAGGTCGGCTCGTCGAACAGAATGACCTTGGGTCGCATCGCCAGGGTGCGCGCAATGGCAGCACGCTGTTGCTGGCCGCCGGACAACTGGTTGGGGTAGACATGGCGCTTGTCGGCAATGCCCACCTTGGCCAGCAAGGCTTCGGCGCTTTCGGTGGCTTCGGCCTTGCTCAGGCCGAGCACGCGTCGCGGCGCTTCGATGATGTTGTCCAGCACGCTCATGTGCGGCCAGAGATTGAAGTTCTGGAACACGAAGCCGAGCTTGCTGCGCATCAGGTTGATCTGTTTGGCATCCGCCGCGACCAGATCGCCGTCTTTGGCGCGCTTGAGGCGTAGCTGTTCGCCGGCGACGAGAATCTCGCCCTCGTTGGGGTTTTCCAGCAGATTAATGCAGCGCAGAAAGGTGGATTTTCCGGAGCCGGACGAGCCGAGGATGGAAATCACATCGCCGTCGCGCGCTGTCAGCGAGATGCCTTTGAGTACTTCCAGATCGCCGTAGCGCTTGTGCAGGTTGCGGATTTCCAGTGCTGGGATGGCCTCAGCCATTGAGCTTCCTCTTCTCGGACCAGGGCGTGGCATGGTCCTTTTCTGTGTAAATTGCGCTCCGGCCGACTGCTCGCCTTCCTGGCGAGGCGCAAACCTAGCATGGGCCGGGGCATGCGCCAAGCGCGGAGCCATGCCAAGCTTCGTGACCGGTCAGTCACGACAACTGCTCCCGATAGTCCGCCCTCTATGTATAGATGAATTTGCCGGCGTCGACCGGAAACCATAAGCGCAATACAGCCTATGGCACCGGGCCTCGACGGGGCCTTTCACTCCCGACCTGTCACGCAAGGCGCCCTTATGGCTGGTCGGGTTTGGGCAGGTCTGTCTCGCTGCCCAGCATTTCGTCGTGCTCCTCCATCTTCCACGGCAGGCTACCGGGAGAGATATGCAGGAAGTGCAGGTACTTCTCGAACTGGTCGAGAATGTCGCTGATGATGTCCTGCTGGTCGTAGCCATAGATGTCGTAATGTTGACCGCCGCGCCGGAGGAAGACCTCGGCGCGGTAGTACTGCTCGTCGGTATCCGGCCCCTCCGAGAGCGCGAAGGCGGGCATGGCGTAGCCGACCATGCGGATCTCGTAGATGAAATCCACCTGGTTTTCCTTGACCACCTCAAGATAGACCCGCGAATGAGCTTCGTCGGTGTGCACTTCGGCGTTCCACTCCTGGCCGCTGAGCTCGCGCTGCACGCGGCGCATGGCCTTGAGCACGGTGCTGTTCATGAAGCCTTCGACGTCTTCGCGGTTTGGAAAGCTGACCATGCCGGCCAGGCGCTTCTTC
>DPSI01000137.1:0-560 GCA_003527165.1 Pseudomonas sp. | reverse complement strand
GCATATGGTTCTGCAGACTGGTTTCGTGATGGCCTTCGATCACCAGCGCACGCCACATGCCCAAGGCTGAGATCAGCATGATGACGGCGAACGGCAACGCGCTAGCAATGGTCATGGTCTGTAGCGCACTGAGGCCGCCAGCGAGCAATAGCGCTGCCGCCACGAGCCCTTCGGTGCTGGCCCAGAACACGCGCTGCCAGACCGGTGTATGACTGGCACCGCCGGCAGCCAGGGAGTCGATCACCAGCGAGCCGGAATCCGACGAAGTGACGAAGAAGGTGATGATCAGCAGCACAGCCAGGAACGAGGTGATGGCCGTCATCGGTAGCAGTTCGAACAGCTTGAACAGCGCGATGGCGTTATCGGCCTGCACATCTGCAATCAGCGAGGTGTAGCCCTCGACCATGATCAGGTGCAGCGCTGTATCGCCGAACACCGAAAACCAGAGAAAGGTGAAGATCGTCGGCACGAACATCACGCCGAAGACGAATTGGCGGATTGTCCGGCCACGGCTGATCTTGGCGATAAACAGGCCGACGAAGGGCGACCATGCGATGGTC
>DPSI01000132.1:363-2930 GCA_003527165.1 Pseudomonas sp. | reverse complement strand
TAGCGTCCAGATGGCGCCACGCGGTGCCCCTGTGGTCATCGACGGTCTGTGTCTGGCCGATGCCTCTATGCGAAGCAGCTTTGACCGTGCCTTGAAAGTCATCGAACGTGACGTTCCGGTGCTGCTACAGGGTGAGACGGGTACGGGTAAGGAAGCCTTCGCAGCAGCGCTGCACCGCGCCAGCTCGCGCGCCCGCAAGCCTTTCGTCGCGCTTAATTGTGCGGCAATTCCTGAAACGCTGATCGAGAGCGAGCTATTCGGTTATCGCGGCGGCAGTTTCACTGGCGCACGCAAGGAAGGCATGACCGGCAAGTTGCAGCAAGCGGAAGTCGGCATTCTCTTTCTCGATGAAATCGGAGACATGCCGCTGGCATTGCAGACGCGTTTGTTAAGAGTCCTGGAGGAACGTCAGGTCGTGCCGCTTGGGTCTGCCACTCCCCAACCGTTGGATGTGCGACTGGTCAGTGCAAGCCATCGAGACCTACACGTACTGGTCGCAGAAGGTCGTTTTCGTGAGGATCTCTACTACCGTCTCAATGGTCTGATCGTGGCGCTACCCGCATTACGTGAGCGGACCGATAAAAGCGTGTTGCTCGATTTCCTTCTTACCGAAGAAGCGCGTGGGGAAGCCATCGCATTGAATGTTGACGCGCGTGACATGCTTCTTGCGAACGCCTGGCCCGGCAACGTACGGCAGATGCGTAACGTGCTGCGCACACTGATCGCTCTGTGCGAAAACGGCCGTATCGGCGTTGACGATGTGGCCGGCGTGCTGCCATCGGATGCTGCGCATGTGGCGCCGTCTTCCGATCCGCTCGGTGCGGCTGAACATGAAGCGCTGGTTGCGGTACTCGAGGCGAGGCAGTGGCATATGAGCCGCGTCGCAGAGCAGCTCGGCATCAGTCGTAACACCCTGTATCGCAAGCTACGTAAATATGGAATAGCCCGCCCCTGAGGGCTGTAGCGCTTAGCCGGGTGACGGCGCTTCAGCTGATTGTGGCTGACTGGCGTCTTGCCTGGAGGCCGACCACTGCTCGTTCCGCTGCCAGCTGCCGATCAAAAGCCCTTACCATATCAACCACATATTTCAGGGTTCGGTTGGTACTCAATGCTGTCTGCCGTCAAGCGCTACAAGCTGCTCGTGTCCGGCGCCTTGGCGCGTTACTTTCCTCGTACCTCAGCGTATCTGGAGTCTGAAGAAGAGCTGGTGTTGCGCCGTTGGCCCAGTGCCGGTTCCAAGCAAGCCGCCAAGCGAGCGGTCAAACAGACCGGCAAGCCGCCCGTAAAGGTCGGTCGCAACGTCAAGAAAGCGGAAGTCGCTGCCAAGTCCCCCAAGCCTCGGGCGAAACCACGCAAGCCCGCCAGCGATGGCATCTATGGACCTGCGAAAATGCAGGTGGAGGCGAGTCAGGTCCAGGCAATGCGCCTGCGTGTCGGGCGTGCGGTGGAGGCTGGTGTGATCCGCGCGCCGTCGGACGAACAATGGGCGATGATCTTCAGTGACAGTCCGGTGACGCGGATTTTCGCCGGCGCCGGTTCGGGCAAATCCACGACATTGGTGCTGCGGGTGGTGTTCATGCTCTGCCACATGGGGGTTGTGCCCGAGCGGCTGACAGTAATCTCGTTTACCAACGCTTCGTGCACGCAACTGCGTGAGCAATTGATCAGGGTCCTGGGCTTCTGGAATTTCGACTTCGATCCTGCCCAGGCCCGACAGTGCGTGCGCACCTTTCACTCAGCCATGGGGGTACTGACCAAGGAAGTGCTGGGCAAACCGGTCTGGTTCGAACAACTGGACGACAAGGGCGCCTCACCGACCGAGCTGGACAACCCGCTGACCGGTGCACGTTTGCGACCGGCCCAGCAGCGACTGCTGAAACAGGCCTACCAGGCGTGCTACGCCGAAGATCATTTCCGAACGGTGGTACACAAGCTGCTCGGCCTGCCGCTGCCTGCCTCGCCTGAAAACGGTAAACGCACGACAGTGAAGGCGCCGCTCGATGCCTTCAAGCTGAGCGGTGAGTTCCTTCCGGCTCCGCTGTACGAAGTGTTCTATGCGCAGGCGGGCTTCATCGAAAGCATTGGCATCCGTATCGATCAGATGCAGATCAGCCGGATGAACTGTTCGGAGCGTGAGCGCTGGTTCATCGAGGCGCTGATCATGTTCTGGAAGCACTTCCAGACCGTGCTGCAGGCGCAGGGGCTGATGACGTTCAACGGCGCGTTCCAGCAACTCACTCAACGTATGGGCAATAAGGAGATCTCTGCCGACGCGCTGGTTCCGTTCAGTCATTTGCTGATTGACGAGTTCCAGGATATCTCCCCCCAGATCGTACAGTGGCTGCAGGCGCTGCACCGGTCATTGGCCAGCCAGGGCGAGGCGGTAAGCCTGATGGCCATTGGTGATGACTGGCAATCGATTTACGGCTGGCGCGGCAGTTCGCCGGAGTTGTTCATGGATTTCGACAAATATTTTCCCGGCAAGGGCGCGTCGAAGAAGAGCGCGGTGTTGATGCTGGAAACCAACTATCGCTCTATCGGACCCGTCATCCGCGATGGCGAGGCCG
>DPSI01000132.1:0-191 GCA_003527165.1 Pseudomonas sp. | reverse complement strand
CGAGGCCGTACTGGCTGGCGTCGAGTTCAAGCAGGAAAAAGCCAGCAAGGCCGGCAAGCGGACTCAGCCCGGCGATCACGGTGTGAAGCTGGTGACACGTTTCGACGTCAAGGCCCGCCTGCCGGAGTTGATCAGGGAAATCCAGGCGCAATGCGAACACGTGGCGACACGCCCGGACGCCGATCGTAATG
>DPSI01000322.1 GCA_003527165.1 Pseudomonas sp. | reverse complement strand
ACGAGGATATAGATGGGCCGCTCGCGCTCCTCGTGGAACAGCTTGGTATGAGGCTCCTGGGTTCGCGCTGTCACCCGCCAGTCGATGGTGCGGACGTCGTCGCCCGCCTGATAGATACGCACCTGGTCGAAATCCACACCGCGCCCGCGGAGCTTCGAGTGGTGCAAGCCGACCAATGGGCTGCGACGATGCGGCGTAGAAAACAAAGGGACCTCCCGAACCCGATGACGCATGTCGATCAGTTCGGCGAGGCTCACGCGGATCCCCGCGCCGGGTGAGGGGCCCTCATGGTGGCCGGACGAAGGCGAGGGGTGCATCAGGCCACCGCCACCACGTCGAGAATACGCTGCAGTACCCGATCCTGATCGATACCGGCGGCTTCCGCTTCGAACGAGAGAATCAGGCGGTGGCGCAGCACGTCGAACAGCATGGCCTGAATGTCTTCCGGGCTGACGAAATCACGCCCCGCCAGCCAGGCGTGGGCGCGGGCGCAGCGATCCAGCGAGATCGAACCGCGCGGACTGGCGCCATAGGCGATCCAGCCGGCCAGCTCGGCGTCGAACTTAGCGGGAGTGCGGGTTGCCATGACCAGCTGCACCAGATATTCCTCTACCGCATCGGCCATATACAGGCCGAGGATTTCCTTGCGCGCGGCGAAGATGGCTTGCTGCGAAACCCGATGCTCGGGAGGGGTTTCGCCGTTGATGGCTTCACCGCGGGCCTGCTGGAGAATGCGGCGCTCCACCGAGGCATCCGGGAATCCGAGCTTCACGTGCATCAGGAAGCGGTCGAGCTGTGCTTCCGGCAGCGGGTAGGTGCCCTCCTGCTCGATGGGGTTCTGCGTGGCCATCACTAGAAACAGCGGTGACAAGTCGTAGGTGCTGCGGCCAACGCTGACCTGGCGCTCGGCCATGGCTTCGAGCAGCGCCGACTGGACCTTCGCCGGGGCGCGATTGATCTCATCGGCCAGTACCAGATTGTGGAAGATCGGCCCTTGTTGAAAAACGAAGCTGCCCGTTTCTGGACGATAGATTTCTGTGCCGGTGATGTCGGCTGGAAGCAGGTCTGGCGTGAACTGGATGCGATGGAATTGAGCCTCGAGGCCACCGGCCAATTCTTTGATCGCACGGGTCTTGGCCAGGCCCGGGGCGCCTTCAACGAGCAAGTGGCCGTCAGCCAGCAACGCAATCAGCAGGCGCTCGATCAGCCGTTCCTGGCCAAGAATCTGAGTTGAAAGAAACTGTCGCAACGCGACTATTGCTTCACGGTGGTCCATCGCTGAGCTCTTCTGCAGGGGTGTGTCTGGGCGGTCGCTCGACGGTCACGACTTTAATTCATTTGCCGAGGCGCAGGCTATGCGCGGCTCGGCAACTTGCTCAGTCGAGGGGCTCGCCGAAACGCTTGGTTGGGTGCGAAAAACCGCTCGTTGTGAGTGTGCGGAACGGGCACTCGGACGGTTTCGATTAAGGTCTGTCAACGAGGCGATCTGATGGCATCAGTCAAAGCTCGTCATGTTCCTGAATAAATGTGACCGCTGGGCCGCCGGCGCCGCCAGAGAAGGGTAAGGGCGCGTTCATGCAATCGCTGTTTTGCTGAACTAACGTGGAACTTACACGTTGCGTCGCCAGTCAGGTGCCGCGACTGCCTTAGTCGAATTCCAAGCCAAATGGAGCGAAAAAATGGCGTTCTTTACAGCTGCCAGCAAAGCCGACTTTCAGCAACAACTGCAAGTGGCGTTGGCGCAGCATGTCGACGAGAAACTCCTGCCACAAGTGGGACTCTTCGCCGAACAATTCTTCGGTATCGTCGCTCTTCCCGAGCTCACCCAGCGACGCATGACCGACCTGGTCGGCTCGACGCTAGCCAGTTGGCGCCTGCTGGAGCGCTTCGACCCGGGCAGTCCGGAAGTTCACGTATTCAACCCCGATTATGAAAAGCATGGCTGGCAGTCGACCCATAGCGTGGTCGAGGTGCTGCACCCGGATATGCCGTTTCTGGTTGATTCGGTGCGGATGGAGCTGACCCGCCGTGGCTATGCGATCCATACCCTGCAGAACAGCGTGCTGCAGGTCCGCCGGGACATCGACGGCAGCCTGATCGAATTGCTGCCCAAAGGCAGCTCCAGAGAAGGCAGCGAAGCCGAGTCGCTCATATTTGTCGAGATTGATCGCTGCGCCAGCGCCGCTGCCTTGCGCGAACTGGAGCAGTCGTTGCACGGCGTCCTCGCCGAAGTGCGTCTGGCTGTCACCGATTTCCCGGCGATGAAGGCCAAAGCCGAAGAACACCATGCCCGTTTGGGCACGCTGCAGCCGGTCAACGACGCCCAACTGGCCGAAAGCATGGATTTCATGCGCTGGTTGGCCGACGATCATTTCACCTTCCTCGGCTATGAAGAGTTCAGGGTCGTCGATCAGGGCGACGGTGGCCGCATCATTTATGACGAGTCGTCGCTGTTGGGCCTGTCGAGAGTCCTGCGTACCGGCCTCGAAGAAGACGATCAGCTGATCATGCCGCCGGCCCTGGCTTATCTGCGCCAGCCGCTGCTACTGTCGTTCGCCAAGGCGGCGACACCCAGCCGGGTTCATCGGCCGGCCTATCCCGATTTCGTCTCCATCCGGGAGTTCGACGAGCAGGGGCGTGTGGTCAAGGAGTGCCGCTTCCTCGGGCTGTTTACGTCCTCGGTCTATACCCAGAGCGTGCGCCGGATTCCCTATATCCGCAGCAAGGTTGCGGAAGTCGTAGAGCGTTCCCATTTCGACGACTCGGCGCACCTGGCCAAGGAACTGATTCAGGTGCTCGAAGTGCTGCCGCGTGACGAGCTGTTCCAGATGACCATCGATCAGCTCTTCGATACCGCGATTGCCATCGTGCAGATCCAGGAGCGCAACAAGCTGCGGCTGTTCCTGCGTATCGATCCCTATGGCCGTTTCTGTTACTGCCTGGCCTATGTCCCGCGTGACAGCTATTCGACCGCAACGCGGTTGCGCATTCAGCAGGTCCTGATGGATCGCCTGCAAGCCAGTGGCTGCGAGTTCTCCACCTATTTCTCCGAGTCCGTCCTGATTCGTGTGCAATTCCTGCTGCGCCTGGATCCGAACAAGCAGGTGCAGTTCGATCCGGTCCAATTGGAAAACGAAGTGGTTCAGGCCTGCCGCACCTGGCAGGACGACTACACCAGTGTGGTCATCGAGCGTTTTGGCGAGGGGCAGGGCACCGGCATTCTCGCCGATTTCCCCAAAGGCTTCCCCGCGGGATATCGCGAGCGGTTCGCGCCGCACTCAGCGGCAGTGGACATGCAGCACGTGCTCAGCCTGAGCGAAGAGCGCCCTCTGGTGATGAGCTTCTACCAGCCGATCACGGCAATGGAAAATCGTCTGCACTGCAAGCTTTACCACCTGAACACGCCGCTGCCACTGTCGGACATGCTGCCGATTCTCGAAAACCTCGGGCTGCGCGTGCTGGGCGAGTTTCCGTTCTATTTGCGGCGCAAGGACGGTCGCGAATACTGGATTCACGATTTCGCCTTCACTTATGCCGAAGGGCTCGAAATCGATCTGATGGAAATCAATGAGCCGCTGCAGGATGCCTTCATTCATATCCACAACGGTCAGGCAGAAAACGACGCCTTCAACCGGCTGGTACTGACCGCAGGCCTCACCTGGCGCGAAGTGGCGTTGCTGCGCGCCTACGGTCGCTACCTCAAGCAGATTCGCATGGGCTTCGACCTCGGCTACATCGCCAGCGCGCTGCTCAATCACACTGATATCGCGCGTGAGCTGGTGCGTCTGTTCAAGACGCGCTTCTACCTGGCGCGCAAGCTCGGTGAAGAGGACCTGGCCGACAAACAGGCACGTCTCGAGCAGGCGATCATCGCCGCCCTGGATAACGTTGCGGTCCTCAACGAGGACCGCATCCTGCGACGCTATCTGGCCCTGATCAAGGCGACCCTGCGGACCAACTTTTACCAGACCGATACCAGCGGCAAGCCGAAGAGCTATTTCAGTTTCAAGCTCGATCCGCGCTCGATTCCCGAGATGCCGCGTCCTGCACCGAAATTCGAAATCTTCGTCTACTCGCCGCGCGTCGAAGGGGTGCACCTGCGCGGCGGCAAGGTGGCGCGCGGCGGGCTGCGTTGGTCGGATCGCGAAGAGGATTACCGCACCGAAGTGCTGGGCCTGGTGAAGGCGCAGCAGGTGAAGAACGCGATCATCGTGCCGGGTGGCGCAAAGGGTGGTTTCGTACCGCGCCGGCTGCCAACGAACGGCTCGCGCGACGACATTCAGGCAGAAGGGATTGCCTGCTATCGGATTTTCATCAGCGGATTGCTGGATATAACCGACAATCTCAAAGACGGTACTGTCGTCCCGCCGGTCAATGTGCTGCGCTATGACGACGACGATCCCTATCTCGTGGTGGCGGCCGACAAGGGCACCGCGACCTTCTCCGACATCGCCAACGGC
>DPSI01000393.1 GCA_003527165.1 Pseudomonas sp. | reverse complement strand
CTTCATCGGCTCCTGCACCAATGCCCGGATCGAGGACCTGCGTATCGCCGCCTCGGTGGTGATAGGGCAGCGGGTGGCCTCCAGCGTTCGCCAGGCACTGGTCGTTCCCGGCTCCGGGATGGTCAAAGCGCAGGCCGAGGCCGAAGGCCTGGATCGCATCTTCGTCGACGCCGGTTTCGAGTGGCGCGAGCCCGGCTGCTCCATGTGCTTAGGGATGAACGAGGATCGGCTGCAGCCCGGCGAGCGCTGCGCCTCCACTTCCAACCGCAATTTCGAAGGTCGTCAGGGGGCCGGTGGTCGATCCCATCTGGTCAGCCCGGCGATGGCGGCCGCCGCGGCCATCGCCGGGCACTTCGTAGACGTGCGCAACTGTTGAGGAGTCGGCTCATGCAACCATTTACCACGCTTGACGGACTGGTCGTTTCACTGGACAGGCGCGACGTCGACACCGACGCGATCATGCCCAAACAGTTCATGAAATCGATTCGGCGTACCGGGTTCGGGCAGAACCTGTTCGACAGCTGGCGTTACCTCGACGAGGGCGTGCCGGGTGCCGACTGCAGCAACCGGCCGCTGAATCCGGAGTTTTCGCTAAACCAGCCTCGTTACCAGGGCGCCCAGATCCTGCTGTGCCGGGACAACTTCGGTTGCGGCTCGAGCCGCGAACATGCGGTCTGGGCAATCGAGGAGTTCGGCTTCCGCGTGCTGCTGGGCACCAGCTTCGCCGACATCTTCTTTAACAACTGCCTGAAGAACGGCGTCTTGCCCATACGGCTTGCGCCCCAGGTCATCGATTCGCTCTTCGTTCAGGTGGAGCAAACGCCCGGGCTGCGACTGCAAGTCGATCTGCCGAAGCAGCAGGTTCGTTGCGGCGAACAGCAATGGGGCTTCGACATCGACAGTCACAGCAAGCATTGCCTGGTCGAGGGACTGGACGATATCGACCTGACCCTCGAGCGCGCCGAGGCGATCGAGCGGTACGAGCAGCAGCGGCAGCAGCGAACGCCGTGGTTGTTCGAGCCGGTCAAGGGGCTGTGACCAGGCCGGATATCCACAGCATCAAGGCAATTTCCGACGTGGCGGGTTCCGGCGCGTCATAGCGCGCGCGGCTGGTCTGGATGCCCGCCGCGCGTTTCAACTTCCCATTCCAATAACAAAAGGGGCACGTACGTGCTGACGATCATCATCATTCTGGCCATCCTGTCATCCATTGGCATCGGCTACTGGCTGAACATCACCTACGCTCTTCCCCATGGCGCCGAGTCTGGCGGCCCAGACTGGCACCAGCGAAACGTTGCTGCTGGCGGTGATCATGCTTTGCGCCTCGATGACCGGCTTCTCGCCCTTCTCTTCCGCAGGGGCGCTGGCCTTGGCCGGCGTGCAGAGCGAAGCGGAGCGGGGGCGGCTGTTCTACCAGCTGCTGCTGTTGCCTTTCATCGGCGTGTCCTGTGTCTTGCTGCTGGTGTTCCTCAGGCTGATCGGCTAGAGCCGGTTCGGCGTCGACCGCCCATTGGCGTCCTGCGTCGCCAATGGGCTTTCCGCAAAGCGATCTTACCGACCGTCGTGCCCGGTGGCACACGCCGGAATTCGCGCGCGTTTGACCCATTCAGGGCGACGAAAGCGCTGGCCGGCCCCTCGCCGGCAAGGCTAGAATGCGCGCCGCCTCGGCCATATCGGACGGGCAATGGGTTCCCTCACCCCATCATTTTCCAAAAAGGACATGCCATGCTGCAGATCTCTTCGTCGGTCCGCCGGGCCACCCTGGCCGGCCTGATCGCCTTCCACATCCTTGTCATCATCGCCAGCAATTACCTGGTGCAACTGCCGATCACCCTGTTCGGCTGGCATACCACCTGGGGCGCGTTCAGCTTTCCGTTCATCTTCCTGGCCACCGACCTGACCGTGCGTCTGCTCGGAAAGGGCTCGGCGCGACGGGTGATCGCGCGGGTGATGGTCCCAGCGCTGGTGGCCTCCTACGTGGTCTCGGTGCTGTTCCACCAAGGCGCGTTCAGCGGCTTCGCGGCGCTCGGTGAGTTCAACCTGTTCGTGTTCCGCATCGCAATCGCCAGCTTCCTCGCCTACGTCTTCGGCCAGATACTCGACATCCAGGTGTTTGACCGGCTGCGGCGGCTGCGCCAGTGGTGGGTGGCGCCCACTGCCTCCACGATATTCGGTAACCTGCTGGACACCTTCGTGTTCTTTTCCATCGCCTTCTGGCACAGCGACGACCCCTTTATGGCGGCCAACTGGGTCGAGATCGCCAGCGTCGACTACGTGATCAAGCTGATCATCAGCCTGGCGCTGTTCGTGCCGCTCTACGGCATGCTGCTCAATGCCATCGTGCGCCTGCTTCCCGGCCAGCGGAGCGCCGCCACGGTGTAAGCTGGCAACCGACAGGCTGCTGAAGACAGGACGAGCAGGGGTGTCCCGGCTTCTGGTGTAGGGTGGGAAACGGCAAAGCCTTTTCCACCGTCGCCCTCGGGTGCGCCGAATTGGCGGGCAAGCAGAACGTTGTCCACCCTACGCAGGCTGTAGCCTTTTTCCCGTTTCACCCTCGGCAAACAGAAAGAACGCCCAGCGCACCGCCGCGCGACGAGAAAAAGCCCAAGCCGCCCTTCCTTAGCATGTCTCCCATGCCACACGGCTCGGAGACCTCGTCATGCCGCTCAAACACCCGCTGCTGTTCAAATCGCTCTGCTATGTGGATGGGCAATGGGTCCACAGCCGCAGCGGCGCCAGCGTCGCCGTGCAAAACCCCGCTGACCAGACCGAGATCGGCCATGTGCCGATGCTCGAGCGTGAGCAGATCGACGCCGCAGTGGACGCCGCCGAGCGCGTCTTCGATTCCTGGCGGGCACGCAGCCTGGACGAGCGCGCAGGCCTGCTGCGGCGCTGGGCCGAACTGATCCTGCAACACCAGGAGGACCTCGCCATCATCCTCAGCGAGGAGCAGGGCAAGCCGCTGGCGGAGGCGCTTGGCGAGATCCGCTACGCCGCCAGCTTCATTCCCTGGTTCGCCGAAGAAGCGCGGCGCCTGTACGGCCAGACCATCCCCAGCCACATCCCGGGTGCCGAGCTGGCCTCGTTCAAGGAGCCGGTCGGTGTCTGCGCCCTGCTCACGCCCTGGAACTTTCCCAGCGCGATGATCACCCGCAAGGCCGCCGCGGCGCTGGCTGTCGGCTGCACTGTGGTGGTCAAGCCGGCGCACGAGACGCCCTACTCCGCCTTCGCCCTGGCCCAGCTGGCTGAGGAAGCGGGCCTGCCGGCCGGTGTGTTCAACGTGGTAATTGGCGAGCCGCAGATGGCCATGGAAACCCTGGTCAGCGACCCACGGGTGCGCTCGGTGAGCTTCACCGGCTCGACCCGGGTCGGCCGACTGGTGGCAGCCGCCGCGGCGCCCGGGGTGAAGAAGCTGGCACTGGAGCTGGGCGGCAACGCGCCCTTAATCGTGTGCACCGACGCCGACCTCGACCACGTCGTGCAGGTGGCGCTGGACGCTAAGTTCCAGACCTCCGGGCAGGACTGCTGCGCGGCCAACCGTATCCTCGTCCAGCGCCCCGTCTACGAAGCCTTCCTGCAACGCTTCGCCCGCGCCGTGCGCGCTCTGCGGGTCGGTCCCGGGCTCGACGAGCGCAGCCAGATCGGCCCGCTGATGCACCAGGCGGCGTTCGACGCCACCGCCGCGAGAGTCGCCGACGCCCTGGAGAAGGGCGCGCGCCTGCTCGCCGGCGGCGAGCCGCATGCCCTCGGCGGCTGGTTCTGGCAGCCGACCCTGTTGGCCGACGTCACCACGGGAATGCGCATCTACCGCGAGGAGAACTTCGCGCCGATCGCCGGCGTGCTGCCCTTCGACGATCTGGACGAGGCGGTGGCCATGGCCAACGACACCGAGTACGGGCTGGCCGCCTACGTCTGCTCGAACCGGCTGGATCTGGTCCACCGGCTGGTGCGCCGGCTCGAGTACGCGATGGTGGCAGTCAACGGCAGCAAATTCACCGGCCACCCGATCCCCTTCGGCGGTATGAAAGCCTCGGGCCTCGGCCGCGAGGGGGGCAGCGAGGGCTTCGAGCCCTTCGTCGAGACCAAGTACGTCTGCATCCACCACCAGGGGCAGTGTTACTGATGGCCTGCTTGGTTAGCTTTTCAGCACAGGGTCGCGTGCTTGAGCCTTGTCTGTGGGCGGCCCGACCTCGGGGCGAAGCCTCTGCCCTGCCCCACGACATTACAGCCCTACGGCTACATTCGCCGCGGGGCGCGCCTCCTAGCGCCTCCTAAGGGTCCGGGCTGGTTTGACCCATAGACAAACGTACTAACCGTACAGGCACTAGCACGGGACCCCGATAGCGGGTCCCGGTGCGCCGACGGAACCCGAACCCACCTCATCACCGCAAACGGAGAAACCCATGAGCCACGATTACGACGCGCTGTTCGCCCAGGACCGCGCCCACTTCATGCACCCGTCCACCCACGCCCACGACCATGCCAGCGGCGCGCTCAAGGGGCGCATCATTACCGGCGCCTCGGGTATCCGTATCCGCGACCATGAAGGCCGCGAGCTGATCGATGCCTTCGCCGGACTGTACTGCGTGAACATCGGCTACGGCCGCACCGAGGTTGCCGAGGCCATCTACAAGCAAGCCAAGGAGCTGGCCTACTACCACACCTACGTCGGCCACTCGACCGAGGCCATCATCGAGCTGTCGCGGCGCATCATCGACTGGGCGCCCGAGGGGATGAAGAAGGTCTACTACGGCCTGTCCGGCTCGGACGCCAACGAGACCCAGATCAAGCTGGTGCGCTACTACAACAACGTGCTCGGCCGGCCGCAAAAGAAGAAGATCATCTCGCGCCAGCGCGGCTACCACGGCTCGGGGATCATGACCGGCAGCCTGACCGGTCTGGCCAGCTTTCACCAGCACTTTGACCTGCCGCACCCGGACGTCAAGCACGCCGCCTGCCCACACTTCTACAAAGCGCCGGCCGGCATGGACGAGGCGGCCTTCGTGCGCCACTGCGCCGAGGACCTGGAGCGCCTGATCCTGGCCGAGGGTCCGGACACCGTGGCCGCCTTCATTGGCGAGCCGGTGATGGGCACCGGCGGCATCATCGTTCCGCCCGAAGGTTACTGGGAGGCAATCCAGGCAGTGCTGGCGAAGTACGACATCCTGCTGATCGCCGACGAGGTGGTCTGTGCCTTCGGCCGCCTCGGCACGCCGATGGGCAGCCAGCTGTTCGGCATGCAGCCGGACCTGATCACCACCGCCAAAGGCCTGACCAGCGCCTACGCGCCGCTGTCGGCGGTGATCGTCGGCGAAAAGGTTTGGGACGTGATCGACGAGGCCTCCGCCCGCGACGGCGCCATGGGCCATGGCTGGACCTATTCCGGACACCCGATCTGCGCCGCCGCGGCGCTGGCCAACCTGAACATCCTCGAGCAGGAGAACATCGCCGGTAATGCCGCTGAGGTGGGCGCCTACCTCAACGCACAGCTGCGCCAGACGTTCGATAGCCATCCGCTGGTGGGCGAGGTGCGCGGCATCGGCATGCTCGCGGCGATCGAGTTCATGGCCGACCGCGAGGCGCGCACGCCCTTCGACCCCGCCCTCAAGATCGGCCCGAAGGTCTCCGCCGCCTGCCTGGAACGCGGCATGATCGCCCGCGCCATGCCGCACGGCGACATCCTCGGCTTCGCGCCGCCGCTGGTGCTGACCCAAGCAGAGGCGGATCTAGTGGTGGATATCGCCAAGCAAGCGGTGGACGCGGTGGCCGCCGAGGTGCTCTGAGGCACCCGTCGGTCTCAGAAGAAGGTCAGGCCAGCCTGGAACAGACGTTCCACGTCGCGAATCTGTTTCTTGTCGACGAGGAACAGGATCACATGGTCGCCGGATGCGATGACCGTGTCGTCATGGGCAATCAGCACCTGCTCGTCGCGGATCACCGCGCCGATGGTGGTGCCTGGCGGCAAGGCGATCTTGCCGATGGCACGTCCGACGACTTTGCTCGAGCGTGAATCGCCATGGGCGATCACTTCGATCGCCTCCGCTGCGCCCCGGCGCAGCGAGTGGGCGCTGACGATGTCGCCGCGGCGCACGTGGGTCAGCAAGGTGCCGATGGTGGCCAGCTGCGGGCTGATGGCGATGTCGATTTCGCCGCCCTGCACCAGGTCGACGTAGGCCGGGTTGTTGATGATG
>DPSI01000002.1 GCA_003527165.1 Pseudomonas sp. | reverse complement strand
GAACCGCTCTTCCGATCTCAGTTTGCTTTTATTCTGCGGGGTCGGGGCCTTCCACCTGCATCGCAGCCTGCCAGTCGACACCTCGACCGGAACGGCAGAAGAACCTGACCTGAGTCTAGCCGCCGTTTGATTATCAGCAACTCCTCCCGATGCGCTTGCCTGCAGGGATGCAGACGGCACCGGCACATAGGACGCAAGGGAACAAAGCAAGCGGCATACCAGATCCATAAATAAGCCTTCTGAGCGCCCTAGCACCCTTCATCGAAGGCGCCAGTACAGGTAATCTCGCCGCATATTGCCGCATTTACCCCCGTGCTCGCCCCAACATGAGGCGAGCGCCCCAGACGGAGCCCGATATGAGCGCCCCCCTGATCATCGAACCTGCAACAACCGCCGACTCATGCGTCATCTGGCTGCACGGCCTCGGCGCCGATCGCTATGACTTTCTACCGGTGGCCGAAGCCCTCCAGGAGCGCCTGTTGCGGACACGCTTCGTTCTGCCCCAGGCGCCGACCAGGGCGGTGACCATCAATGGCGGTTGGGCGATGCCAAGTTGGTACGACATCCTGGCCATGAGCCCGGCGCGAGCAATCGACCAGGCACAGCTCGAACAATCGACACAAGCGGTGATAGCGCTGATCGAAGCGCAACGCGACAGCGGCATCGACCCGCAGCGCATTTTCCTGGCCGGCTTTTCCCAAGGTGGCGCTGTCGTCTATCACACCGCTTTCCTGCGCTGGGCCGGGCCGCTCGGTGGGATCATGGCCTTGTCCACCTATGCACCCAGCTTCGTCCCCGACCTCAGCCTGTCGCCGCAGCAACAAAGCCTGCCGGTGCTTTGCCTGCACGGTTCGGGAGATAATGTCGTCCTGCCATCAATGGGGCGCGCCGCTTACGAGTGTCTGGTGCAAAACAAGGTTGCAGCCGAGTGGAAGGACTACCCAATGGCTCATGAAGTCGTGCCGGACGAGATTCGCGACATTGGCGAGTGGCTCGCCGCCCGTCTCGACTGACTCTCCACGAGCGCGTTATCGGACAAAAATTGTGACGTCGCGCCTGCCCAACCGGCCAATTAAGGCTACGCTTTAGATGGGTGGAAATTAACTCGATGCGCCTGCTGTTGTAGCGCTCATCGCGGCCAGAAGAAGCCGACCCAGCTAGCAGTGACGGGGCCTAGCGATAGTCATGACAAAGATGTCCTCCGACTGGATGTTGCAGTCATGAAGCTTGCTAAATGGCGAACCGAGATACAGCATCTTAGGCAGGCGCGCCTGCTCGACCATGTCGACGAGCCCTGCCTGCGCCTGCTGCAGGAGGTCTTCGAGCCATGCCTGATCGGGGCCGGCGAGATCCTGCTATCGCCTCTTGAACACAGTCATTACCTCTATCTTGTGATCGACGGCGAGCTCGCCGTTCACCTCGACTCGCTCGATAGCCAGCCGGTACGCACCATCGGGCCAGGCGATTGCGCGGGCGAGATCAGTTTCATGGATAACCTGCCGCCGTCGGCTTATGTCGTTGCGCTCGAGCCTTCGGTGCTGCTGCGGCTGCATCGACGCTCGATGCCGTTGCTCACCCGTTCGCCCAAGCTGATGCAGAACCTTGCCGAGTTGCTCTGCCAACGAGTTCGCCTGAGTGACCGGCTGATCATCAATAGCGAGCAGAACGCCAATGTCGACACCCTCACCGGTTCCTTCAATCGGCGATGGCTGGAGCATATCTATAACCGCGAGAGCACCCGCTGCGCTTTCAATGGCCAGCCCCTCTCGGTCCTCATGCTCGATGTCGACCGATTCAAGGAGTACAACGACAGGCACGGCCATCTGGCGGGTGATCATGCGCTTTGCCTGGTTGTCGATACCCTGGGAAAGCTGCTCCGCCCGGCGGACAGCCTGGTGCGCTATGGCGGTGAGGAATTCGTGATCCTGCTTCCCGACATGGCGTTGGACGATGCGCGCAATGTCGGCGAGCGCCTGCGTCAGAGCCTAGAAGCGATAACCTCGTTCCGTTCGCCGATAGGTGTTCTGCCTGGCGTGACGATTTCCATTGGCGTCGCGCCGATGCAGCCAAAGGACGATCTGAAATCCCTGATTCACATCGCCGACCAGGCGCTTTATCAGGCCAAGGCGCAAGGGCGAAACCGCGTGTGCAGCTGAGCGGACACAACATCGGTAGCCAGGCCCCGGGCAACTGCGACGCCGGCTCCGAGCAAGTCTTCGCCGCATCTGCTTCTTGCATTACACTGGCGGGCGAACCTTTATAGACAGAGACGAAACCGTGCTCAAAGCACTCAAGAAAATCTTCGGCAAAGGCCCGGCAGAGCAACCTGCCGCCCAGCCCACCAGCAACACCTCGAAGCATGTCGACCCCTCTCGCCCTGCGCACCCTGAAGCGCCAGCCACGCAACCGGCCGGCGCGCCTGCAGAGGCAACAAAGCCCCGCCGGGAGCGTTCACGCAAACCCGCCGCACCACCCGCACCGGCCTGGAAGCTTGAAGATTTCCAGGTCGAGCCTGCCGAAGGCAAGACCCGCTTCCATGACTTCAACCTTGCCCCGGAGCTGATGCACGCCATTCACGACCTGGGCTTTCCCTACTGCACGCCGATCCAGGCCCAGGTTCTGGGGTTCACCCTCAAAGGTCGCGATGCGATCGGGCGCGCCCAGACCGGCACCGGCAAAACCGCCGCCTTTCTGATTTCCACCATCACGCAGTTGCTGCAGACCCCACCGCCCAGCGACCGCTACATGGGCGAGCCCCGTGCACTGATCATCGCCCCGACCCGGGAACTGGTGGTGCAGATTGCCAACGACGCGTTGAGCCTGACCAAGTACACCGGGTTGAACGTGATGAGCTTCGTCGGTGGCATGGACTTCGACAAGCAGCTCAAGGCACTGGAAAGCCGCTATTGCGACATTCTCGTAGCCACGCCGGGGCGGCTGCTGGATTTCAATCAGCGTGGCGAAGTGCACCTGGACATGGTCGAGGTGCTGGTCCTCGACGAAGCCGACCGCATGCTCGACATGGGCTTCATTCCGCAGGTTCGCCAGATCATCCGCCAGACCCCACCGAAGAGCGAACGCCAGACGTTGCTGTTTTCCGCCACCTTCACCGAAGACGTGATGAACCTGGCCAAGCAGTGGACCACGGACCCGGCGATCGTCGAAATCGAAGCGGAACACG
Organism: Pseudomonas sp.; assembly: GCA_003527165.1. GTDB lineage: Bacteria > Pseudomonadota > Gammaproteobacteria > Pseudomonadales > Pseudomonadaceae > Stutzerimonas. Next base: position 2,932 of record DPSI01000002.1, on the reverse strand, counting down.
TAGCCAGCGACACCGTCGAGCAGCACGTCTATGCCGTAGCAGGCAGCGACAAATACAAGCTGCTCTACAACCTGATCACGCAGAACGACTGGACTCGCGTGATGGTATTTGCCAACCGCAAAGACGAGGTTCGCCGTATCGAGGAACGCCTTACCCGCGATGGCATCAGCGCCGTCCAGATGTCAGGTGACGTGCCCCAACACAAGCGTATCCGAGCGCTGGAAGGCTTCCGCGAGGGTAAGATTCGCGTCATGGTCGCGACCGATGTCGCGGGCCGCGGCATTCATGTCGACGGAATCAGCCACGTGATCAATTTCACGCTGCCGGAAGTACCTGATGATTACGTGCATCGCATAGGCCGTACCGGCCGGGCCGGCGCCACAGGTACCTCAATCAGCTTCGCCGGCGAGGATGACGCCTTTGCCTTGCCTGCGATCGAAACGTTGCTGGGTCGCAAGATCAGTTGCGAAATGCCTCCCGCCGAGCTGCTGACACCAATCCCACCCAAGCAGCGCTAAGTGCCAACGTCCCCAAAAGGCGAAGCCGTAGATGGCTTCGCCTTTTTTATTGTCAGCATCCGAAGCCGTTCCGGTGACCCAGGTCGTCATTGATCCACGAAAGCGCCTAGAGTGAAATAAAACACCGCAACGGGAGCCGTTTCATGGATCACCTCAATTTAATGGTGCTGCTGATCATCGCGAGCTTTGTGCTGATGGGGACCGGCTTCAATTTCCGGGAACAACGATGGGGCCCCGCGCTGCTTGGGCTGGGCATACTGGCGATGATTTCCGCCCTGCTCTACAAGCTACAGATCACCTTTGGTTGAATACCTATCGCTGCTTCCATCGCTCCGCTGCTGCCTGGTCGCTACAGCGGCCTTCGACCCAACGCGGGCCAGACGGGGTGTCTTCCTTCTTCCAGAACGGCGCCCGGGTTTTCAGATAATCCATGACGAACCGGCAGCCATCGAACGCCGCCTCGCGGTGAGCGCTGGCTGCGCCGACGAAGACGATCGGTTCACCCGGTTCGAGCCGTCCGACCCGGTGCAGAATCTCCAGTTTGAGCAAGGGCCAACGTGCATTGGCTTCCTCAACGATGTTCAGCAACGCCTTCTCCGTCATTCCCGGCGCGTGCTCGAGAAACATCCCAGCGACATCCTGCCCATCGTTGAAATCGCGAACGTAGCCGACAAAGCCGGTTACCGCGCCGATGCCGAGATGGGAGGCGTGCAGCGCATTGAGCTCAACGCCTGGATCGAACGGGGCCTGCTGTACACGCACGCTCATGATCAACCTCCGGTCACGGTGGGAAAGAAGGCCACTTCATCGCCGTCGCCCAGCGGTTCGTCGAGACCGCAGAGCTCCTGATTACGCGCGCACATCAGGTTCTGTTCGCCTAATATCGCCCATTCGTTGCCACGCGCCAGCAGCCGCAATCGGAGATCGTCGACCTGCCGAAGTGACGAATCCCACTCCAACTGCTCAGTATCCAGCCCAAGGGTCTCGCGATAGCGCGCGAAATATTGCACCTGGATCATGCTGGCACCTGCCAATGGCCGCTTTTCCCGCCCAGCTTTTCCAGCAGCCGAACACTCTCCACGATCATGCCCTTATCGACGGCCTTGCACATGTCGTAGATCGTCAGCGCAGCGACACTCGCGGCCGTCAGCGCTTCCATTTCCACACCGGTCTGGCCAGCCAGCTTGCAGCGCGCCTCGATCCGCACGCAGTCGTCGCCTTCCGGTTGCAACTCAACTTTGATGCTGGTCAGCAGCAACGGGTGGCAGAGTGGAATCAGTTCATGGGTCTTCTTCGCCGCCTGGATGCCGGCGATACGGGCGACCGCGAAGACGTCGCCCTTGGGATGTCCGCCCTGCTGGATCATCGTCAGCGTTTCGGGACGCATGCGGACCTTGGCCTCCGCCACCGCTTCACGTGCCGTAACGGCCTTTGCGGTGACGTCGACCATACTGGCCCGACCTTGGTAATCGAGGTGAGTAAGCATAACAGGCGACTCCGAATATCGATGCGGCGCATTGTATACACAATATGCCGCATCGCACCCCGCCCACCGTCCTCCTCGGTGGGCGTTAGCGGCTACATGTGAGCCTCGGCATACTCCGCCAGTATCGAACGGGGGACGCCTTGCAAGGTGATGTGCATGCCGTGCGGAAAGTCCTTGAAACGCTCGGTGAGGTAGGTCAGCCCCGAGCTGGTGGCCGACAGATAGGGCGTATCGATCTGCGCCAAATTACCCAGACAAACGACTTTCGATCCACTACCGGCCCGGGTGATGATGGTTTTCATCTGGTGCGGCGTGAGATTCTGGCATTCGTCGATCAGGATCAGGCTCTGCTGAAAGCTGCGCCCACGTATGTAATTGAGCGATTTGAACTGCAACGGCACCTTTTGCAGGATGTAGTCCACGCTGCCGTGGGTGCTCTCGTCATCCATGTGTAGCGCTTCGAGGTTATCGGTGATCGCGCCGAGCCAGGGTTCCATCTTTTCCGCTTCGGTGCCAGGCAGGAAGCCAATGTCCTCATCCAGCCCTTGCACGCTGCGCGTCGCGATGATTCGGCGGTAACGCTTGCTGACCACGGTCTGCTCGATTGCCGCCGCCAGCGCCAGGATGGTCTTGCCGGAGCCTGCGGCTCCCGAAAGATTGACCAGATGAATGTCGGGATCGAGCAAGGCGAACAACGCCAGGGCCTGGTGGATATCCCGCGGGCGCAGTCCCCAGGCTTCCTGATGCAGCAGTGGCTCCTGATGCATATCAAGCAGCAGCAACTCGTCGGCCTTGATGCCCTTGATCCAGCCGACAAAGCCTTGCTCGTCGAGGATGAATTCATTGATATGTACGGCCGGCAGGTTGTCGATCAGTTGAACACGATGCCAGGTTCGCCCGTGCCCCTGATGTGTATCGACCTTGCTGA
>DPSI01000320.1 GCA_003527165.1 Pseudomonas sp. | reverse complement strand
AGTCGAAGGCCATGGCGGCGACTACCCGGCAATCGTGCCGTTGCTGCCGACCGGGGCCGATGCCAGTGCGCCGCATCTGACCTGGAACGATAGCCCGTTCCGGTTGGACACCGGTACCTTCTTCGAGATCGCCGGCTGCTACAAGCGTTACCACTGTCCGCTGTCGCGCACCATCTACCTGGGCAAGCCGCCGCCGCACTTCCTAGAGGCCGAGCAGGCGGTCGTCGAAGGCATTTCCGCGGGCCTCGCGGTGGCGCGCCCGGGCAATACCACCGGCGATATCGCTCGAGCGTTTTGTAAGGTGCTTGACAGATTCGATATTCAGAAAGATAGCCGCTGCGGCTACCCGATCGGCATCAGCTACCCTCCGGACTGGGGCGAACGGACCATGAGCCTGCGCCCGAGCGACGAAAGCGTGCTCGAGCCGGGCATGACCTTCCATTTCATACCCGGTCTCTGGATGGAAGACTGGGGCCTGGAAATCACCGAGAGCATCCTGATCACCGAGACCGGGATGGAAACCCTCTGCGACTTGCCACGCAAGCTTTACATCAAGGATTGAGCCATGAGTGAGACGCCGCTGCGCAATCCCATCAGCCCCACCGTCGACTTCGAGCGCGACGGTGTGCAGCACGGCTATCTGCGCCTGCCCTACTCGCGCGACGACTCGGCCTGGGGCGCGGTGATGATCCCGATCAGCGTGGTGAAGAACGGCGCGGGGCCCACCGCGCTGTTCACCGGCGGCAACCACGGCGACGAGTACGAAGGCCCGCTGGCGTTGAGCAAGCTGGCCTGCAACCTCGACCCGGCGCGCGTGCACGGTCGAGTGATCATCATCCCCTTCATGAACGCCCCGGCCGTGTGGGCCGGCACCCGCACCTCACCGATTGATCACGGCAACTTGAACCGCAGCTTCCCCGGACGGCCCGACGGCAGCGTGACGCAAAAGATCGCCGACTACTTCCAGCGCAGCCTGCTGCCATTGGCCGACCTGGTGCTGGACATCCACTCCGGTGGCAAGACCCTCGACTTCCTGCCGTTCGCCGCCTGCCACGTTCTGCCGGACAAGGCCCAGCAGGCACGCTGCGAGGCGGGCATGCGCGCCTTCGCGTCGCCGTACTGCATGCGCATGTTGGAGCAGGATGCGCTGGGCATGTACGACACCGCGGCCGAGGCGCTGGGTAAAGTCTTCGTCACAACCGAGCTGGGAGGTGGAGGCTCGATCAGTGCCAGGAGCCTGGCCATTGCCGAGCGTGGCGTGCGCAACCTGCTGATCCATTTCGACCTGCTTGAGGGCGAAATCGAGCCGGCCGAATCGGTAATGCTGGATATGCCAGATGGCGATTGCTATCTCTGCAGCGAGAGCGACGGGCTGCTGGAAATGTGCAAGGACCTGGGCGAGACCGTGCACGTCGGCGAACTGGTGGCGCGGGTGCATGATGCCCGTCGCACCGGCGTGGCCCCGGTGGAATACCGCGCCCGCCGCGGAGGCCTGATCAGCGCCCGGCACTTCCCGGGACGGGTGCAGAGCGGCGATACGCTGGCGGTGATTGCCCAGGTGGTGGGGTGATGCGCATGTGCACCGAGCCCTCATTCGCCCTGCGGGCATCTTCTCCCGCACGGAGAAGGAAATCTGAAGCGCCCTTCGGCGCGCTGTTTGAGGGGGAAGCCCATGCACAAGCTCGACCGCTATGACCTGAAGATCCTGCGCATCCTCTCCGAGGACGGGCGGATCACCAAGTCGGCGCTGGCCGAGGCCATCAACCTCTCAGTGACCCCAGCCTGGGAGCGCGTGCGCAAGCTCGAGGCCTCCGGGCTGGTGCGTGGCTATCGCGCGCTGGTCGACTGGGGTGCGCTGTTCCGCACCCAACAGGTGCTGGTGGAAATCAGCCTGGCGCGGCACACCGCGCAGGACATGCGCCGCTTCGAGCAGCGCCTGGCCGAGGCCCCGGAGGTCGCCTTCTGCTATGCCACCGGCGGTGGGGTCGACTACATCGCGATGATCCGTGCGCGCGACATCGACCATTACCAGCGCTTCATCGATGCCCTGCTGCTGGAAGATCTGGGCATCGAGCGGTACTACACCTACATCGTGACCAAAACGGTGAAGACCGGCGAGAATCTTCCGCCGGCTGAAGCATACGAGTAGCGCCGCTCAGCGCCATACTCGGGCATGATCGCAGCTCCACTCGACGCACAGGAGATGCTGCCTTGGCCCTTGACCCGATTTCCCTCAAGCTCTTTATCCGGGTGGTCGAAGAGGGCCGCATCGCCGCGGCGGCGAACAGCGAGCACATTGCCGCGGCGGCGGTGAGCAAGCGGCTCGGCGAACTGGAGGCGACCCTCGGCACGCAGCTGTTGATCCGGACCAACAAGGGCGTGGTACCGACGGCGGCCGGGTTGGCATTGCTCGGCCCCGCCCGCGCCGCGTTGCGCAGTCTGGAGCAGATCGTGTCACAGATGGAGGACTACCGGCTCGGTGTTCGCGGCGACGTCCGGATTGCCGCCAACATCTCTTCGCTTTCGCAGTTCCTGCCCGGCGACCTCAAGGCTTTCTCGGCACGCTACCCCCAAGTGAACATCCATCTGGAGGAAAGCGTCAGCACGCGAACGCTACAGGCCGTCGCCAGCAATTCGGTCGACATCGGCATCTTCAGCTACGGCAGCCTGCCGGTCGATCTGGAAGTGCGTCCCTACCGGCGCGATCAACTGATGCTGATTGCTCCGGCCGATCATGTTCTGGCGGGAAGACAGAAGGTCCGCTTCCAGGACACGCTCGATTATCCGTACGTCGGCATGCGCGCCGACAGTGCCCTATAGATCATGATGGCGGCGGCGGCCAACGAGATGGCGCGTCCCTGGCATGTGCGGATGCACGTGGC
>DPSI01000487.1 GCA_003527165.1 Pseudomonas sp. | reverse complement strand
AACGCCCGCCTCCACCTTGTCCAGCAGGCTGCCGTTGATCGTCCCGCTCGTCTGCGAAGGACTGACGAGACGCAGATCCCCCTGCTCGAAACCGCGCATGTCGAGGTCGTCGAAGCCGTCCAGCAGCACCGCCTGCAGATCCGCACCCAGTACGGTTTCGACCGCCAACTCCCAGCCCGTCTCGACCCGGAGCCCGTCGGCAAGACGCGGCCGCTGTTCGAGGCCTTGCTCATGCAACCATTCCGAGACGCCCTTGCCCGGGTCCATTGCCGCCTGCTGCAAGGCTTCCAGCGATGCGATGCGGCCGTACAACCGCTGTAGCTCGCCCTGCGCCTCCTGCTCGGCCTGGCCAGCCTGCCGAAGCTGCTCGCGCAGCTGTTCGAGCTGCTGCTCGGTGTGCTCCTGGGCAGCGGCTAACTCTTCGAGGCTCAGCTCGCCGGCGGCCAGCAATTCGCTCATCTCGGCCACTGCGGCATCTTCCGGATCGCCGGCGAGCGAAGCACGTTCGTCTTCCAGACGACGCTGGCGCTCAACCAAACGTTCCAAACTCTGCTCCAGCTGCTGGATGCGTGATTGTTGCACTTCGGCCGCGCGGCGCGGCTCAGCGCTCTGCTGGTTGAAGCGCTCCCACTGCTCCTGCCAGGCCTGCATAGCGGTTTCGGCTTCTTCGAGTTGCGCCGCAGTTTCTTCGGCTGCCGCGCCCGCGATGTCTTGCTCGGGCTCGAGCATCGCCAGCTCCTCGCCGAGGGTGGCGAGCAAGGTGCGGTCGTGGCCCAGGTGCGATTCGGTCTCCAACCGCGCCTGTTCGGCCTCGCGCAGATCATCCTGCAACTGGCGCAAGCGCTGTTGGCCGTGCTGGATGCTCTGCTCGACCCGGGCGATATCGCCGCCGACCGAATAGAAGCGTCCCTGGACTAGATTGAACCGCTCGGATAGCTCGTGGTGACCGTCGCGCAGGCGCTCGATGCTGGCGTCCGCGTTGCGTTGTTCAGCGACCAGCGCTTCGAAGCCGACCTCCTGATCACCGATCACCTGCTCGCGCTGCCCGACCTGATCGTTTAGGGCCTGCCAGCGCAGCGCCGACAGCTGCGCCTTCAACTGGCGCTCTTCGGCCTTGTATTCCTGGTATTTCTCGGCGGACTGCGCCTGACGGTGCAAACGTTCGAGCTGGCGCTCGAGCTCTTCGCGCAGATCGGTCAGGCGCGCCAGGTTTTCATGGGTGCGGCGGATGCGATTTTCGGTTTCGCGACGGCGTTCCTTGTACTTGGAAATACCCGCCGCCTCTTCGATGAAGTTGCGCAGGTCCTCGGGCTTGGCCTCGATCAGCTTGGAGATCATCCCCTGCTCGATGATCGAGTAGCTGCGCGGGCCCAGGCCGGTGCCCAGAAAGATGTCGGTGATATCGCGACGTCGACACTTCACCCCGTTGAGAAAGTAAGTGTTCTGCGAATCGCGAGTCACCCGGCGACGGATCGAAATCTCGGCGAAGGCCGCGTACTCGCCGGTCAGCGTGCCGTCGGAGTTATCGAAGATCAGCTCGATGCTGGCCTGGGTCACCGGCTTGCGGGTATTGGAGCCGTTGAAGATGACGTCGGTCATCGACTCGCCGCGCAGATTCTTCGCAGAGCTCTCGCCCATCACCCAACGCACGGCGTCGATGATGTTGGACTTGCCACAGCCATTGGGCCCGACAACAGCTGCCATGTTGCTTGGAAAGCTCACCGTGGTGGGGTCGACGAAAGATTTGAAGCCGGCGAGCTTGATGCTTTTCAGTCGCATGCGGGCCTCTACGTGGCGGTCAGCGTGGGGACGAACAAGCAGAGTCGCCGTGAACATCGGGATTCCTGCATCGAGTAGGTGCTGGCGCAAAAACCGCGGAGTTTACCACGCCGCCTTGCAGCCATCGTGGGGATAGATGCGCAGTTTCGGTGGGACTCGGGATGTGTATCTGGTGGGCTGGAGCCCACCCTACTCACCTGCTGAAGCGGAGCGCCGCCCGGCCCACCCTACGCAACTGGAGCATTGCTTGCGGCTCGTTTCAACCGCCGGTCATGCTCATGAAGCGCACCACCTGGACCTGCTCGTCGGTACGAAATTCGTGCTTCTCCGGCTTGAGTTGCAGCGCATCGACCAGCGCGTCCCGCAGACGCTCGCTGTCGCCCGGATAGCGACGCATCAGGGTCTTGAGATCCAGCGCGCCTTCGTGTCCCAGGCAAAGCACCAGCTTGCCTTCAGCCGTGACACGCACGCGGTTGCAGCTTCCGCAGAAGTTGTTGCTGTGCGGAGAAATGAAGCCGACCTGGGTTTCGCTGCCAGCAACCTGCCAATAGCGCGACGGGCCACCAGTGGTGTGACTGCTGCGTATCAGCTGATGGCCCACCTCGATGCGCTCACGCACTTCCTCGCTGGAACAAAAGGTGATTTCACGCTCATGGCTGGAAATATTGCCCAGCGGCATTTCCTCGATGAAGCTGATATCCAGCCCACGCTCCACGGCGAAATTCACCAGATCGAGCACTTCGTCATCATTGCGGCCTTTCTGGATCACGCTGTTGAGCTTGATCCGGTGGAAACCGGCGTTGCGCGCGGCATCGATGCCTTCGATGACCTGATCGAGCCTGTCACGACGGGTGAGTTCGGCGAAGCGTTCGCGCTTGAGCGAATCGAGGCTGATGTTCAGGCGTTTGACGCCTGCATCGCGCAGCACCGGCGCGAGTGTTGGCAGTTGCGAGCCGTTGGTGGTGATGGCCAGATCTTCCAGTTCTTCACGCGCACCCAGGCGACTCAGCAAGCTCGGCAAACCCTTACGCACCAGCGGTTCGCCGCCGGTCACGCGGATACGCTTGACGCCCAGGCTGATGAACGCATCCGCTACGGCATACAGTTCTTCCAGCGTGAGGATCTGTGCACGCGGAGCGAAGACCATGTCTTCGCTCATGCAATAAGTGCAGCGAAAATCGCAGCGGTCGGTGACCGACAGTCTCAGGTAGGTGATGCGTCGGCCGAATGGATCGACCAACTGGGAATCTGGCATGTCGCTCTCCAAGGCTTGATGCACAAGCCTAAGACTATGTCGGAACGTGACGCGAGGCAAAGGTGACAGCCGAATGGTTTCTATCGGATCGGCACAATCAATAAGCGGTTTGCGACCCTCCGCTCCCGCGCTAGCCGGAGCCAAGGCGAGGCTCATCAGGTTTTATCAGTGGCCCGCCCGCAACGATGTTTTGCCAGTGCGGTTCGAACACTAGGATAATTTCGATTCTTGATTTGCCGGGAGCTTACACAGATGGACAACGACGCCCTCCGATCGATGGGTTGGCGCGAGCGCCTCTACGTCATCATCTTTTTCACCAATACGCCGGCGGGCAAGCGCTTCGACACCTGGCTGCTGGTCATCATCTTCGCCAGCCTTGTGGTGGTCATGTTCGACAGCGTCGCTTTGTACAGCGAACGGCATGGCGTGTTGCTGGATGGCTTGGAATGGCTGTTCACCGGTATTTTCCTGATTGAATATCTGGTGCGCATCTATTGCCACCCGGAATCCCGTAAGTATGTGTTCAGCTTCTACGGCGCGATTGATCTGCTATCGGTGGTGCCGGCCTTCATAGCATTGCTTTATCCGGATGCGGAATACCTGCTGGTGGTCCGCGCAATCCGCATGTTGCGTGTATTCCGTGTACTCAAACTCACCCAATATCTGAGCCAGGCCAATTTCCTGCTGGTCGCCCTGCGCGGGAGCAAGCAGAAAATCATTGTTTTCCTGCTCAGCGTCACCACCATGGTGCTGGTCTACGGCACCCTCATGTATGTGATCGAAGGCCCAGCGAACGGCTTTACCAGCATTCCCATGAGCATCTACTGGGCAGTGGTGACGATCACCACCGTCGGCTTCGGCGATATCGTTCCGCATACACCGCTGGGCAAGGCGGTCGCAACCATGGTGATGATCACCGGTTATTCGATCATTGCGGTCCCTACCGGCATCTTCACGGCCGAGCTCGCTACAGCCATGCGCACCGACAGCTTGCAGCACCGCTGCCCCACGTGTGAAAAACTCAGCCACGAACCCAACGCGGCCTTTTGCAGCCGCTGTGGCAATCAACTTTTCGAGCGCACCGAGCGAAACGCGGAAAGCTGATTCGCGTCTTCTACCTTCCGATTGGCTCGGCGACCAGGACGGCACTCACCCGCTCGGCTCGCCCAGGCTGCTTGACCGCTTCATCCGAACCGCCTCGACAGAGGGTTGTCACAACCTCTGACTTGCCGCGGGCCGGATGGAGACGCGAATGCCCCTGCTCAAACTGCTGCACTTCGCGGGCCTGCTGTGTTGGTGCGGCACTCTTCTGTATCTACCAGCACTGATTGCTGCCGGCACCCGGCGTACCGATCCGCTTTTTTACCGGGACCATGCCCACCTCACGCGCATGGTGTTCAACCTTGTCGGCACGCCGGCTGCGCTGATCGCCATCGGCTCAGGCACCGCCCTGTTTCTGCGCGATGGGATCATGGCCGGCTGGTTGATCGTCAAGCTCAGCACGGTCGCCGGCATGGTGCTGTGTCACGCCCTTTGCGGCGTGCTCGTACTGCATATCGAGCGCTC
>DPSI01000597.1:732-5398 GCA_003527165.1 Pseudomonas sp. | reverse complement strand
CCGGCAAAATAGCCGGACATCAGCAAACCGATCAGGCCCGTTGAGTACCCCTCGGCGACCCCTCGCAGGGTCAGCAAGGTATTGAGCAGGCCGTGGCCGAGCAGTAATAAGGCAACTCCACCCAACAGAGAGCTGATGGGGGCTAATAAGGACGTCATGGCAAACAACCCTAAGCAAGTATGACGGTGATGGCAAGCCGCATTAGGCACCGCAGCTGCCCGAAAAGTTATCTAACTGATTGATCTTTTAATGACTTTTGGATGGCTTGCTCGGTTCAGCTTATCCCTTGCTGCTTGGGCAGTATTTTCCGTTCAGGATTCCGCAGACAGCGATTTTCAAGCGAAGCGTACGGGGCGGCAGACCAACCTGTCATGTAACAGCTGGCCTCATGCCGTTGTCAGACTAGCCGACCCCTGGCGCCAGTACGGAAATCAACGCGCGGACACTTCCAGGCAGTGCATCCAGGTCGCGGACCAGGATGCTGCGTTCGCGAACAGCCCAGGGCTCGTCCAGCTCGACCATCACCAGTTGCATGGTGCGGCTGTGTCGGCGTGCGGCCGACTCAGGGATGATGCCGATGCCGACACCGGCCTCGATCATCCGGCATACGGCTTCGAAGCTGGACAGCTGGATCCGCAGCGAAAGGGTACTGCCGAGTTTCTCCACCTGATCCCGAAGGAAGGTCAAAAGCGTGCTGCCTTCATGCAGACCGATATGTTGATAGCTCAGGGTCTGGCGCAGCGTGACCTGTTTTTCCGCTGCCAGCGGGTGGCCGAGCGGTACTGCCAGCAGCAAACGGTCGGTGCTGAAATGCAGAATCTGCAACCCTTCGGCCTGTACCGGCCCGGCGATGATGCCCATGTCCGTGCTGCCGTCCAGCACGCCACGCACGATGTCACGGCTCAGGCGCTCCTGCAGGTCGACGGTCACGCCGGGACGCTGGGCGAGAAAGCCTGCCAGTATCTCGGGAAGAAATTCGGTCACCGCCGTTGTGTTGGCGAAGATGCGGATATGGCCGGTCGAGTCGGTGCTGTAATCCGTGAACTCGCCTTTGAGGTATTCCACCTGACGCATGATCAGCCGTGCGTGCTGCAGCAGCTTCTGTCCGGCAGGCGTCAGTTCCACGCCCCGGCTGTCACGGTAGAGCAGACGACTGTGCAACTGGCTTTCCAGCGCCTTGATGCGCGCGCTGGCCGCCGCTGGCGACAAGTGCGCGCGGCGCGCACCCTGGGTCAGGCTTGGCGATTCGGCGATATGAATGAACAGGCGCAGGTCGGCTAGATTGAAATGCATATCAGCTGCTCGGCGAGGGTAACGGCGTTCAGCATAGCTGAACGCTGGTATCGGTAAATGCAAATTTACGGAACGCGGGCTTGCGTTGCATGCTAGGGCAAAACAAGACAGCTGGAGCCCGAGATGAGCGACGTAACTGCCTGGATAGGCCGCACCGAGGAGGTTCATGACCAGCTCAGCCGCAATCTGCTGATGCGAATTGCCGCGACGCTGGGTGAAACGACCCCGGCCCATGGCAAGGCGCTACCGCCGCTGTGGCAGTGGTGTTTTTTCCAGGAGCCGATTGCCGAAAGCGGCCTTGGCGAAGATGGGCATCCGGCGAGGGGCGGCTTCCTGCCGCCGGCTGATAATCGCAACCGCATGTGGGCCGGTGGACGTGTCGAGTTTTTCGAGCCGCTCACGGCCGGCGCCGAAGCGACCCGCGTTTCGACCATCAAACAGGTTGAGGAAAAGCACGGCCGCACCGGCGCGCTGTTGTTCGTCACCGTACAGCACGACTATCTGCAGGACGGCCGGCTGGCGATCCGCGAAGAGCAGGACATCGTCTATCGTGAACCCAGCCCACCGAAGACCAGCAGCGGCGAACCGATGGTCGCCGGCCATTGGCGCGAGGCGGTAACGCCGACGCCGACGTTGCTGTTCCGCTATTCGGCCGTCACCTTCAACGGCCACCGCATCCACTATGACTGGCCCTATGTCACCGAAACCGAAGGTTATTCGGGACTGGTGGTGCATGGCCCATTGATCGCCACGCTGAATTTACGCGCGTTCTGTCGCGCTCATCCCGAGGCTCGTCTCAAACGCTTTGCTTATCGCGGCCTGCGCCCGTTGATCGCGCCGCAGCCGTTCGAGGTCGGCGGTCGCATCGTCGCGCCGGGCAAGGCGGAGCTCTGGGCCGGCGATCACAACGGCTTGGCGCAGAAAGCTGAAGTGGAATTCGACTGAGGGGGTCGCCGTAGGGCGGATGTCGCTTTTTACATCCACCGAAAGACCCACCGGTGGATCGGTAAAGCGTGATCCACCCTACGCCTGCCGCGACAACGAGAAGAATCGAGGAACCGAGATGAACCCGAACAAGATCGAAGAACTGAACGCTATCCGTGAAGGCGTACGCGCCCTGTGTGCCGAGTTCCCGGCCGAATACTGGCGCAGGGTCGACGAGGAAAAGGGCTTCCCCGAGGCCTTCGTCACGGCGCTGACCCAAGCCGGCTGGCTGTCTGCGATGATTCCTGAAGAATATGGCGGCTCCGGCCTGGGCCTGGCCGAGGCCTCGGTGATCCTCGAGGAGGTAAACCGTTGCGGCGGCAACTCCGGCACCGTGCATGGGCAGATGTACAACATGTTCACCCTGCTCAGAAGCGGCAGCGAAGAACAGAAGCGTTTCTACCTACCGAAGCTTGCCAGCGGCGAGCTGCGCCTGCAGTCCATGGGCGTCACCGAGCCGACCACCGGCACCGACACCACCAAGATCAAAACCACCGCGGTGAAGCAAGGCGACAAGTACGTCATCAACGGGCAGAAGGTATGGATCTCTCGCATCCAGCATTCCGATCTGATGATCTTGCTGGCGCGCACCACGCCGCTGGCCGAGGTGAAGAAGAAATCCGAGGGCATGTCGATCTTCCTGGTCGATCTGCGCGAAGCCATCGGCAACGGCCTGACCGTGCAGCCGATCGCCAACATGGTCAACCACGAGACCAACGAGCTGTTCTTCGACAACCTGGAGATCCCGGCCAGTAGCCTGATCGGCGAGGAGGGCAAGGGCTTCCGCTACATTCTCGACGGGCTGAACGCCGAGCGCACCCTGATCGCGGCCGAGTGCATCGGTGACGGTCGCTGGTTCATTGAAAAATCCGCACAGTACGCCCGCGACCGCGTGGTATTCGGTCGCCCGATCGGGCAGAACCAGGGCGTGCAGTTTCCCATCGCCGAGGCGCATATCGAGATCGAGGCGGCCGACCTGATGCGTTGGCGCGCCTGCGAGGAATACGACAGCGGTCGCAACGCCGGCGCTGCGGCCAACATGGCCAAATACCTGGCGGCCAAGGCGTCCTGGGAAGCGGCCAACGCCTGCTTGCAGACCCACGGTGGTTTCGGCTTCGCCAACGAGTATGACGTCGAGCGCAAATTCCGTGAGACGCGGCTGTACCAGGTGGCGCCGATTTCCACCAACCTGATCCTGTCTTACGTGGCTGAGCATCTGCTCGAGCTGCCGCGCTCGTTCTGACGGAGCCGGACGTAGGGTGGAAGACGACCGCAGGTCTTTTCCACCGATACCGATGATGCAAGCGGTGGAAAAGGCTTCGCCGTTTTCCACCCTACGACGAATAACGCCGGAGATGGGGCAGGACCCCATCGAGCCGTCCAACCAACGGAGTCAACCGAATGAGCCAGCACACCCAGGCACTCACTGAGTTTCTCGCCGGCCTTACCTACGAGCAGATCCCCGATCAGGTGCTGGCACGCACCGAAGATCTGTTCCTCGACTGGCTTGGCTCGGCGCTGGCCAGTCAGGGCGCGCACCCGATCCCGCTGTTCGAGCGTTACGCCGAGAAGATGGGCCCGGCCGACGGCCCGGCTCGCATCTTCGTCAGCGGCAAGGGCAGCTCGGCCTATTTCGCTGCGCTGGTCAACGGCGCCAGTTCGCACCTGGTCGAGCAGGACGACCTGCACAACAGCTCGGTGCTGCACCCGGCGACCGTGGTGTTCCCCGCCGCGCTGGCCGCCGCGCAGGACCTCGGCAAGTCCGGCCGCGAGCTGCTGCTGGCGTCGGTCGCCGGCTACGAGGCGGGCATCCGCATCGGCGAATTCCTCGGTCGCTCGCACTACCGCATCTTCCACACCACCGCCACGGTCGGCACCCTGGCCGCGGCGGTGGCGGTCGGCAAGCTGCTGGACTTCGACCAGGCGCAGTTCACCAACCTGCTCGGCAGCGCCGGCACCCAGGCTGCGGGGCTGTGGGAATTTCTCCGTGACGCCGCCGATTCCAAGCAGCTGCATACGGCCAAGGCTGCGGCTGATGGGCTGCTGGCCGCTTATCTGACGGCCGAAGGGCTGACCGGCGCGAAGAACATCCTCGAAGGCGAGCAGGGCATGGCCGCCGGGATGTCCAGCGACGCCGACCCGAGCAAACTATCCGACCGCCTCGGCAGCCGCTGGGCGCTGGTGGAGACTTCCTTCAAGTTTCACGCCTCCTGCCGCCACACCCATCCGGCAGCCGATGCCTTGCTCGATCTGATGCAGCGCGAAGGTCTGCGTGCCGAGGACATCCGCACGGTGACCACGCGCGTGCATCAGGGCGCCATCGACGTGCTCGGTCGCGTGACCGTACCGCAGACGGTGCATCAGGCGAAGTTTTCCATGGGTACCGTGC
>DPSI01000597.1:0-572 GCA_003527165.1 Pseudomonas sp. | reverse complement strand
CTCGGCCTTCCGCGACAAGGTCTCGATGGCCCTCGACCCGGAGGTCGACGGCGCTTATCCGGCCCGCTGGCTCGGCCGCGTCGCGGTGGAGACCACCGACGGCCGCACCCTGCAGGGCGCCATCGACGAGCCCAAGGGCGATCCGGGTAACACGCTCAGCCGAGGCGAGCTGGAAGACAAGTTCCGCCGTCTGCTGCAGTTCTCCGGCGCGCGCAGCGCCGACGAGGCGGACGCATTGATCGACAAGGTCTGGCATCTGCGGCAAACCGCGGATATGCACGGGTTCGCCTGAATGGCGTTCCGCCTCGCCGCCGTAGGGCCGAATTCATTCGGCCAAAGAGCCCCCGTGCCAGCACGGGCAGCATCCAGGGCCAGCGGCCGAACGAGTTCGGCCCTACGGACCCATCACGATCACGGCGCGGCTCCCGTAGGGCCGGATTCATTCGGCCAAAGAGCCCCCGCGCCGGCACGGGCAGCATCCAGGGCCAGCGGCCGAACAAGTTTGGCCCTACGGACCCATCACGATCACGGCGCGACTCCAGTAGGGCCGAATTCATTCGGCCAAAGAGCCC
>DPSI01000244.1 GCA_003527165.1 Pseudomonas sp. | reverse complement strand
GGCGCTGGTGTTCTTCTGGGCGCTGGCGATGCTCGGTACCGAGCAGGTGCGGCCAGTGGTCGGCGCTGTCGAGGCTGGCAGTCTCGCCGAGCGTGCCGGGCTGATGGCCGGACAGGAAATCGTCGAGATCAACGGCAAGCCCACCTCTGGTTGGGCAGAGGTCAATCTTCAACTGATCAGACGGCTTGGGGAAAGCGGCTCGCTCGAGATGCTTGTGCGTGCTGACGGCGATCAGCCGCAGCGGCTGCAGCTGGAACTGAACGATTGGCTGAAAGGTGTCGAGGAGCCGGACCCGATCGGCTCGCTGGGCATTCGGCCCTGGCGCCCGGAAATCGCCCCGGTCGTTGCTCAACTGGACCCGGAAGGGCCCGCTCAGGCGGCAGGCGTACGTCTCGGCGATCGTCTGGTCAGCCTCGACGGCGAGCCGCTGAACGAATGGCAGGAAGTCATTGATGGCGTCAGGCCCCTGGGCGGTCGGTCTGTCCAGCTGGTGGTCGAGCGTGATGGGCAGCTCGTCGAGCTGCCTCTGACACTGGCCGAGCGTGGCGAAGGTGGCAATCGTCGGGGTTATCTGGGGGCTGGGGTCGCGGCCGGCGAATGGCCATCGGAAATGCTTCGAAACGTCAGCCACGGCCCGGTTGAGGCGGTGGGTGAAGGGCTCCGCCGTACCTGGACGATGAGCGTTCTGACCCTCGATTCATTGCGGAAAATGCTCTTCGGTGAGCTCTCGGTAAAAAACTTGAGCGGTCCGATAACCATTGCTAAAGTGGCGGGCGCTTCTGCACAGTCCGGCGTGGGCGACTTCCTCAACTTCCTCGCCTACCTGAGCATTAGTCTTGGAGTACTCAATCTATTGCCTATCCCGGTCCTGGATGGTGGGCATCTGCTCTTCTATCTGGTCGAGTGGGTCCGTGGACGTCCCTTGTCGGACAGGGTCCAGGGCTGGGGAGTACAGATCGGTATCAGCCTGGTTGTTGGGGTGATGCTGCTTGCGTTGGTCAACGACCTTGGCCGCCTTTAACCGCCATATACCTTGATGTCGCCGCGCCAAGCGCAGGTTCAATTATCAGGTTTGAAAAGAAAGGACTTCATGAAACGTCTGCTGCTACCTGCGGTAATTTCCGTGCTGATGATTGCCGAAGTTCACGCCGCGTCCTTCACCATCTCCGATATCCGCGTCAATGGTCTGCAGCGCGTTTCCGCGGGCAGCGTCTTTGGCGCCTTGCCGTTGAACGTCGGGCAGGCTACCGATGACAGCCGTCTGGTAGACGCAACCCGCGCACTGTTCCGCACCGGTTTCTTCGAGGATATCCAGCTCGGCCGTGAAGGTGATGTGCTGGTCATCAATGTGGTTGAGCGGCCATCGATTTCAGGCATTGAGATCGACGGCAACAAGGCAATCAAGACCGAAGACCTGCTTTCCGGTCTGCAGCAGTCGGGCCTAGCCGAAGGCGAGATTTTCCAGCGCGCCACACTCGAGGGGGTGCGCAACGAACTGCAGCGCCAATACGTCGCGCAGGGTCGTTACTCGGCCACCATCGAAACCGAAGTCGTCCCGCAGCCGCGTAACCGCGTCGCGTTGAAGATCAATATCAACGAAGGGTCCGTCGCCTCGATCAAACACATCAACGTAGTTGGCAATTCGGTCTTCCCGGACGAAGACCTCACTGATCTGTTCGAGTTGAAGACCAGCAACTGGCTGTCGTTCTTCCGTAACGATGATAAATACGCTCGGGAAAAGCTCTCCGGTGACCTTGAGCGCCTGCGTTCCTATTATCTGGACCGCGGCTACATCAACATGGATATCACTTCTACCCAGGTATCGATCACGCCGGACAAGAAAGATGTCTACGTCACGGTCAATATCGCCGAAGGCGATCGTTACACCGTCAGCGACGTCAAGCTGAGCGGTGACCTGAAAGTGCCGCAGGAAGAGTTGCAGTCGCTGCTGTTGGCAAAGGAAGGGCAGGTATTCTCACGCAAGGTTATGACCACCACCTCGGAGCTGATCACCCGGCGACTGGGTAATGAAGGCTACACCTTTGCCAACGTTAACGGCGTGCCGGAAACCAACGACGAAGACAACACCGTCTCGATCACTTTCGTGGTCGATCCGGGCAAGCGGGCCTATGTCAATCGCATCAACTTCCGCGGCAATACCAAGACCGAAGACGAAGTGCTGCGTCGCGAGATGCGTCAGATGGAAGGCGGCTGGGCATCGACCTATCTGATCGACCAGTCCAAGACTCGTCTCGAACGTCTGGGCTTTTTCAAGGAAGTGAACGTCGAAACCCCGCAGGTGCCCGGCACCGACGATCAGATCGACGTGAACTACAGTGTCGAAGAGCAACCATCCGGCTCGATCATGGCGAGCATCGGCTTCGCCCAGAATGCCGGTCTGATTCTCGGCGGCTCGATCAGCCAGAACAACTTTCTGGGCACGGGCAACCGCGTCAGCCTGGGGCTGACCCGCAGTGAATACCAGTCGCGCTACAACTTCGGTTTCGTCGATCCCTACTGGACCGAAGACGGTGTCAGCCTCGGCTACAACGCCTTCTATCGCACCACCGATTATGACGAGCTGGACTACGACGTTTCCAGCTACTCCGTTGACAGCCTGGGTGGCGGTGTCAACATCGGCTATCCGATCAGCGAGACGTCGCGGCTGTCGTTTGGTTTGTCCGCGCAGCAGGACACCATCGACAGTGGCCGCTACACGGTCGACGAAATTTTCGATTTCATGGAAGAGGAAGGCGACAGCTACCTCAACTTCAAGGCATCGGTGGGCTGGTCCGAATCCACTCTGAACCGTGGCGTGCTGGCAACGCGGGGGCACTCGCAGAGCCTCTCGCTGGAAACCACCATCCCTGGCAGCGACTTGTCGTTCTACAAGCTCGACTACAACGCGCAGCTGTTCGTCCCGGTAACCAAGACCTATACCATGCGCTTGCATACTCAGTTGGGATATGGTGATGCCTATGGCTCGACCTCGCGCCTGCCGTTCTACGAGCATTACTATGCCGGTGGCTTCAACTCGGTTCGCGGCTTCGAAGACAGCAGCCTCGGTCCTCGCAGCACCCCGAGTGACGGCTCGAACCCAGGTACTACCGAGGATCCGGACGACGATGAGCTTCCCTTCGGTGGTAACGTACTGATTCAGGGCGGCGTGGAAGTGCTCTTTCCCATGCCGTTCGTCAAGGACCAGCGTTCACTGCGCACCTCGGTGTTCTGGGACGTCGGTAATGTCTACGATACCAACTGTCCGTCGGGCTCGGACAAATGCAGCGACATCGATTTCGGCGACATGGCCAGCTCGGTCGGCGTCGGTCTGACCTGGATCACGGCCATGGGGCCCTTGAGTTTCAGCTTGGCGATGCCGGTAGTGAAACCGGACGACGCAGATACCCAGGTCTTCCAGTTCTCGCTGGGCCAAACCTTTTAATTATCTGGAGCGACGCTCCAGCGCATTCCTGAAGAGTGGTATATACCGTGCGTAAGTTGACCCAATTGCTTGTTGTTGCCGCTGCTCTAGTGGCGACCCCCGCATTCGCCGAGATGAAGATCGCGGTGATGAACTATCAGATGGCGTTGCTCGAGTCAGACGCTGCCAAGCGTTACTCCGTAGACGCGGAAAAGAAATTCGGTCCCCAGCTCGAAAAGCTCAAAGGGCTGGAAAGCGACGCCAAGCGCATTCAGGACCGTC
>DPSI01000245.1:525-3283 GCA_003527165.1 Pseudomonas sp. | reverse complement strand
CAGCAGCGGCGTGAAGAACGAGTTTCCGCGGCGCCTGCTGGACCTCTTCGATCGGCTCAACCGCTGGCTGTATTCGCCGCGCTCGCCGTTGAACTGGTTCACCAAGCGCCGCCGCGTACGCGTCCAGCCGTGGCTGCCGAGCCGCAGCCAGTCCGGTGAGCGGCTGTGGAACGGCGCGGGTATCGGGCGCGTGCAACTCGACGCCGATGGGCGCCCGTCGCGCGTCGAACAGATCAACGCCGATGGCTCGCCCCCGGTGACCTTCGCGCCCGAGCGCGATTAGCGCAGTGCCTAGTTGAACGCTGCGCGCAGCGCCGCGAGCGTCGCGTAGTGATAGGCCGGCGACTCGGCCATCAGTTCGGCGTGGCTGCCGAAGCCGTAACCCACCGCTGCCGCCTGCAGGCCGTTGCGGTGTGCGCCGATCAGGTCGTGTTTGCGATCGCCGATCATCAGGGTCTGCGCCGGCTCGAGCCGTTCCTCGGCGAGCAGGTGGCGGATCAGCTCGACCTTGTCCGTGCGGGTACCGTCCAGCTCGCTGCCGTAGATCACCTTGAAGTGATGGTCGAAGGCGAAGTGCCGGGCGATCTCGCGGGCGAACACTGAAGGCTTGGAGGTCGCGACATACAGGGTCCGCCCTTGGCCGCGCAGGTGCTCCAGCAATTCCAGCACGCCGTCGAACAGCAGGTTTTCGTAGAGTCCCTGCGTCTGGAAGCGCTCACGGTAGAAGCCCACCGCCTGCCAGGCACGCGCCTCGTCGAAGCCGTAGAACTGCATGAAGGCCTGTAACAACGGTGGCCCGATGAAGGGCTCGAGTTTGGCGAGATCAGGCTCGTCGATGTCGAGCTTGGCCAGCGCGTACTGGATCGAACGGGTGATGCCTTCGCGCGGGTCGGTGAGGGTGCCGTCGAGGTCGAAGAGGATGGTGGACTGGTGCATTTAATGGCTCGTCGAGGGGTGGGGCTGTCCGGCAGGGACGTGAAGGCTACAGCTGGCCGCGGCGTTAGGTGCCTTCGGCCATGTGCTGATTCTTCAGCTTCACGTAGTTGCCGGCGGTGTAGCTGAAGAAGTTGCGTTCCTTTTCGGTAAGCGGTCGCGCCTGCTTCGCCGGGCTGCCGACGTACAGGTAGCCGCTTTCCAGCGTCTTGCCCGGCGGCACCAGGCTGCCTGCGCCGATGATGACTTCGTCTTCCACCACGGCGCCGTCCATCACGATCGAGCCCATGCCGACCAGGATGCGGCTGCCCAGGGTGCAGCCATGTAGGGTGACCTTGTGGCCGACGGTGACTTCGTCGCCGATGGTGAGCGGAAAGCCGTCCGGATTGAACGGGCCGGCGTGGGTAATGTGCAGCACGCTACCGTCCTGAATGCTGCTGCGTGAGCCGATGCGGATGCGGTGCATGTCGCCGCGGATGACCGTCAGCGGCCATACGGAGCTGTCTTCGCCGATCTCGATGTCGCCGATGAGCACGGCGCTTGGATCGACGAACACCCGTTCGCCGAGCTTGGGTGTGTGGTTCTGATAGGTTCGTATGCTCACGGGCATCTCCTGAGAGGATCGCGGGGGGCTTTGCACAAATGGTAGCGGATGTGGATGGCATCACGCCTCTGAGAGCTAGATGCCACGGCTGCCGCCGCCCTGGGTGCCAGGACGAAAGAACTCGCCGGGCGTCGCGCCGAATTGCTCGCGAAAGGCGGCGATAAAGGCCGACAGTGATTCGTAGCCACAGCCCAGCGCCACGTCGGTGACGCGCTCGCCGCGCTCCAGCGCCGGCAACGCGCTGAGCAGGCGCAGGCGCTGCCGCCAGGCGCGAAAGGTCAATCCAGTTTCACGCAGAAATAGCCGGCTCAGGGTGCGCTCCGAGACGTCCAGCGTTCGGCTCCAATCGGCCAACCCTTCCTGCGAATCGGGGTGTGCCTGCAGGCGCTTGCACAGCCGATGCAGGCGTGGCTCGGCCGGCAGCGGCAGGACCAGTTCGACTTCCGATGCGCAGCCCAGCTGATCCAGCAGTACCTGCACTAGCCGACCCTCGGCGCCGTGTTCGGCATAGGCTTCGGGCAGGGTGCTGAAATGGCGGATCAACTCACGCAGCAACGGGCTCACCTGCAGCACGCGGCAATGGGCCGGCGCATTGCCCGCCACGCTGCGGTCGATGTACAGGCTGCGAATGCGGGTGTCCGGCGCGCAGAACACCTGGTGAGTAACCCCGGCGGGAATCCACACCGCGCGCAGCGGGGGCGCAATGAAGCGGCCCATTTCAGTGCGCACCTCAAGCACCCCTTCGACCGCATGGGACAGCTGCACCCAGGGGTGACTGTGGCGATATCCCAGCTTGAGATTGGGCGGCGAGTCCAGCTGCCCGTAGACGGGGCGTGGAAGCTGTTTGAGCTCGCTGAGGCGCGCCATCAAGGCGGGGCTGTGTCCGTTTGAAGACATTTCGTGCCTGCTTGGCGTTAGTCGGAAGCTGGCGCCCACGTTAAGGTCCATTATCGTCGCCCGCAAGACCCAAGGAATCCATAGATGGCCAAGCTCCGCATACTGTTCGACAACTTCACCCTCGCCCTGCTCGCGGTCATGGCGATTGCCACGGTGTTTCCGTGTGAAGGTCGAGGCGCGGTGTTCTTCGACTGGCTCACGACGTTGGCGATTGCGCTGCTGTTCTTCATGCACGGCGCCAAGCTGTCGCGCGAGGCGATCCTCGCCGGCGCCGGTCACTGGCGTCTGCATCTGCTGGTGTTCGCCTGCACCTTCGTGCTGTTC
>DPSI01000245.1:0-348 GCA_003527165.1 Pseudomonas sp. | reverse complement strand
CGCTGCTGGGGCTGGCGCTCAAACCGCTGTTGACGCCGCTGGTGGGCACCGAGCTGTACCTTGGCATGCTCTACCTCTGCGCGCTGCCAGCGACGGTGCAGTCGGCCATCGCCTTCACCTCGCTGGCGCGCGGCAACATCCCGGCGGCGATCTGCAGTGCGGCCGCTTCCAGCCTGATCGGTATTTTTCTCACGCCGGTGCTGGTATTGCTGCTGATGGGCGTCGAGGGCGAAGCCGGCTCGACGCTGGATTCCATCGGCAAGATCGTCATGCAGCTGCTGGTGCCCTTCGTCGCCGGGCAGATTGCGCGGCGCTGGATCGGCGCCCGGGTAACGCGCAACAAGGGCT
>DPSI01000427.1:2261-2726 GCA_003527165.1 Pseudomonas sp. | reverse complement strand
GGGCTCGCTGACCAGATACAGATCACCGCGCTCATCGAAGGTCATGCCTTCAGCCTGAGGCACGCTGTTCGTCAGGCCGGCGAAGCCGCTCCATAGCGAACGGAAGCTGACCAGCTCACCTTCGCCATCGAGCTCCAGCATCATCTTCGCTTCGTCGCTGAGCAGCACCAGATGACCGGTGCGCTCGTCGAAATGCACCGAGGCCAGGTCGCTCGCCATGTCCTTGTCTTCGATCCAGGCCTCGCGGTCGATGACCTTCAGGTTCAGCTGGCCGTTGAGGCTGGCCTTGATGCCTTGAATTTCGTAGAGCTTGCGCGGCGAGTGCTCTTTGACGGCAAACAGTCGGTCACCGGCGCGATCGTAGCCCAGCCCCTCGAATCCCGAATTATCCGCCTCGCCCATGGACAGCGAGACCGACGCATAGTCCTCACGCTGCAGCTCACCGGGTTGTGTAGGCACGGGAAT
>DPSI01000427.1:0-2092 GCA_003527165.1 Pseudomonas sp. | reverse complement strand
TCCGGGAAGGATGACGACTGACTGACTGCGCTCCTCGGCCACTGCCAACAGGTTGTCGCCCAGGTAGGTAACGGCTTCGACATCGGTGAAGCCCTTTAGCGGATAGCGTGCGAGGAAATTGCCATTGAGATCCAGCGCGACCAGCTCTTCCGGGTTATTCACCACCGCCCAGAGCTGCTTGCGCCGCTCATCGAAGGTCAGCCCGGAAAGGTTGTTGACCACCGAGGCTACCGGCTGCGCCTCGACACGCACCTGGTACTCGGGGAGCCATAGACTGCGCGTCTCCCAGCTGTTTTCGTGCCAAGCCGATTTCAGCCCGTAGAACACCCGTTCATCAAGATGAAAGGTCGCCGCGGCGTAGAGCAAACCAGCGCCCAGCAGACCCAGCGCCCAGGCTCGCGGGCGCGTACCCAACAGCCACTGCGGCCGCAGTTCCGTAACACTCGGCATCGTATTTTTCTCGTTAGTGCAATGGCGGACAGCCTGCCCGGAAAGGATGGCAATTGCATGACCACGCCTGATGCTGGGCCGATCAGCGCAGTACAGACCTACCACCGAGGCGCAGGTTCAATCTGCCAGCTGGGAACTGCCGGACGGATTGGCAGCCCAATGCCCCAAGGAACGGCTGCGCTTGCAGCCGTGGATCGTACCGCAGGAGTGCAGCATGCAGGTGGAAAGCTTTTTCGAATGGTTGGGCCAGGCGCTCGGCACGGTGATTCGCTACATCGTCGACGCGCTCAGTGGCTTTTTCGGGCTGTTCGCCGATGCCGGCGCCAACTTTCTCGAGGGGCTGTCGCGGACCCTCGGCATGGATCGCTCGCTGATCAGCCTGATTGCCCTGGCCATCGGCCTGATGCTGCTGGTCGGCGCCTTCCGGGCGTTTTTCCGACGCTCGATCGTCGCCGGCGTGATCTATCTGTTTCTTGGCCTCTGGCTGTTGAGCTGGCTGATTCATTGATGGGAAAAAAGCTGGAAGGCTAGAGGCGAACTGAACGCTGAAAGCCAGTGTAGGGCCTTGATCGCCGGCCCCTCAACATCCTGCTCTTTAACCGGCCGCTTCCGCCTTTGCAGCCCTCTCGCTGGCTGCTTTCGTTGCGCCAACGTATCATTTCGGGCTGCTCTGGAGCCCTTTCATGTCACGGCTATTGATTGCCTGGCAGCACGCCCCAACCCATAAACGGGTCTGGGCGCTGGCTGCGCCGATGATTCTGTCCAATCTTTCCGTGCCGCTGGTGGCCTTGGTCGACAGCGCCGTGATCGGCCACCTGCCGCATGCGCATCAACTGGCATCGGTCGCGGTGGGTGGGAGTCTCTACACGCTGCTGGTCTGGGTGATGGGCTTTCTGCGCATGGGCACCACCGGTTTCGCCGCCCAGGCCGCCGGACGCGAAGACGGCAGTGCACTGCGCCAGGTGCTGTTGCAGGGGTTGCTGCTGGCGCTGGGCTTCGCCTTGCTGCTGAGCGTGGTCGCCCTCCCGCTTAAAGGCTATGCGCTGCAGCTGATGCAGCCCTCGGCCGAGCTCGATGATCTCACCCAGCATTATTTCCATACTCGCCTGTTCGGCCTGCCCGCCGCGTTGGCGAGCCTGGCGCTGATCGGTTGGTTCCTGGGGACTCAGAACGCCCGCGCGCCGCTGGCAATCCTGTTAACCACCAACCTCATCAACGTCGCGCTGGATCTCTGGTTCGTCATCGGGTTGGACTGGGGCGTCGCCGGCGCCGCGCGCGCCTCGGTGATCGCCGAATGGAGCGGCGTGGTGGTCGGCCTGGCGTTGACCCGCGGCGCCCTGTTGCGTTACCCCGGCCGTCTGGACAGCCATGCCCTGGGCCGCTGGGCCAGTTGGCGACCGCTGATGTCGGTCAATCGCGATATCTTCCTGCGCTCACTGGCGCTGCAACTGGTGTTCTTCCTCGTCACCGTGCAAGGCACGCGGCTAGGCGATGCCACGGTGGCGGCCAACGCGCTGCTGCTCAACGGTCTGATGCTTACCGCTCACGCACTGGACGGGCTGGCTCATGCGGTCGAAGCCCTCAGCGGCCATGCCATCGGGGCGCAGAATCGTACCGAGCTGCGCCGTATTCTCACCGTCGC
>DPSI01000106.1:888-6756 GCA_003527165.1 Pseudomonas sp. | reverse complement strand
AAAGAAGGTGAGGCTGGTCGTCGCAAGATCAGCCAGTACACGCGTTACGGTACGCTGGCGCTGGCTATCGTGCAGGCCATTGGTATGTCGGTCGGTCTCGCCGGTCAGGGGGTCGCATTCAGCACTGATTTCGGCTTCTACTTCGTGGCTATCACCACCTTTGTAGCTGGTGCGATGTTCATGATGTGGCTGGGTGAGCAGATCACCGAGCGGGGTGTCGGTAACGGTATTTCGATGTTGATCTTCGCAGGTATCGTCGCCGGCCTCCCGGGTGCGCTGGGGCAGTCTTTCGAGTCTGCCCGGCAGGGGGACGTTAACATCATCGCCCTGCTGGCTGTTGGCCTGTTGGCTGTTGCCATCATCGGTTTCGTGGTGTTCATCGAGCGTGGTCAGCGGCGAATCGCTGTACATTACGCCAAGCGTCAGCAAGGTCGTAAGGTCTTTGCTGCGCAGACGAGCCACCTGCCGCTGAAGGTGAATATGGCGGGCGTTATTCCCGCGATCTTCGCCAGCAGCATTCTGCTGTTCCCAGCTTCTTTGGGACAGTGGTTTGGGCAGTCGGAAAACATGGGCTGGCTGGCTGATATATCTCAGTCGATCGCCCCTGGCCAACCATTGAATATCTTGTTGTTCAGCGCCGGTATCATCTTCTTCTGCTTCTTCTACACGGCATTGATGTTCAATCCGAAAGATGTCGCGGAAAACCTGAAGAAATCCGGTGCGTTTATTCCGGGGATTCGGCCTGGTGAGCAGTCGGCACGCTATATCGATGGCGTACTGACCCGCTTGACCATGTTCGGTGCCCTGTACATGACGGCTGTATGCCTGCTGCCACAGTTCCTTGTGGTGGCTGCAAATGTGCCGTTCTACCTTGGCGGGACGTCGTTGCTGATCGTGGTCGTGGTTGTAATGGACTTCATGTCACAAGTTCAATCACACCTCATGTCTCACCAGTACGATTCCCTGATGAAAAAAGCCAACCTGAAGGGTTATGGCAGCGGAATGCTTCGCTGAGTCAATCCGTAAGGTTCCAGGAGTTGGTCATGAAAGTTCGTGCATCGGTCAAAAAGCTGTGCCGCAACTGCAAAATCGTCCGTCGCGAAGGCGTCGTTCGGGTGATCTGCAGCGCAGAACCGCGTCACAAGCAGCGCCAAGGCTGATTGTGAGCTAAGGCTCGAGCCCGGCAGCTAGTGCGCTGCCGGGTTGATTATTTGTTATTACAGCGTTAGTATCTCGCGCCCTTTTCTTGGCTTCCGGGGCGTTGGGTAGCTGTCAATTGGAGTTTCACTGAATGGCCCGTATTGCAGGCGTTAACATTCCGGATAACAAGCACACTGTTATCTCGCTGACCTACATCTATGGTGTTGGTCGCACCCGTGCGCAGACTATCTGCGCCGCTACCGGCGTAAATCCGGCAGCAAAAATCAAGGATCTCTCCGACGAGCAGGTCGAACTGCTGCGCGGCGAAGTGGCCAAGTTCATCGTTGAAGGTGATCTGCGTCGCGAAGTCAACATGAAGATCAAGCGCTTGATGGACCTGGGTTGCTACCGCGGCCTGCGCCATCGTCGTGGTCTGCCGGTGCGCGGTCAGCGTACCAAGACCAACGCTCGCACCCGTAAGGGCCCGCGCAAGCCGATCCGCAAGTAATCGCGTAGGAATTTAAGTAATGGCAAAACCTGCTGCTCGTCCTCGTAAAAAAGTCAAAAAGACAGTGGTTGATGGCATCGCCCACATCCATGCGTCTTTCAATAACACCATCATCACGATCACCGATCGCCAGGGTAACGCGTTGTCCTGGGCGACGTCCGGTGGTTCGGGCTTCCGCGGTTCGCGTAAAAGCACCCCGTTCGCTGCTCAGGTAGCGGCAGAGCGTGCCGGTCAGGCTGCGCTGGAATATGGTCTGAAGAACCTCGACGTCAACGTCAAGGGGCCAGGTCCGGGTCGTGAATCCGCCGTTCGTGCTCTGAACGGATGTGGATATAAAATCGCCAGCATCACCGACGTGACGCCGATCCCGCACAACGGGTGCCGTCCGCCGAAGAAGCGCCGCGTGTAATCAGGAGACAGTGAAGAATGGCTCGTTATATTGGTCCCAAGTGCAAACTGTCTCGTCGTGAAGGCACCGATCTCTTCCTGAAGAGTGGTGCGCGCGCGCTCGAATCAAAGTGCAACATCGAAACCCCGCCGGGTGTTCATGGTCAGCGTCGTGGTCGCCTGTCTGACTACGGTACCCAGCTGCGTGAAAAGCAGAAGGTCCGCCGTATCTATGGCGTGCTTGAGCGCCAGTTCAGCGGTTACTACAAGGAAGCAGCCAGCCGTAAGGGCGCTACCGGTGAAAACCTGCTGCAACTGCTGGAATGCCGTCTGGATAACGTGGTTTACCGCATGGGCTTCGGCTCTACTCGTGCCGAGTCGCGCCAGCTGGTTTCCCACAAGGCAATCAGCGTTAACGGCAAGACTGTTAACGTTCCGTCCTTCCAGGTGAAGGCTGGTGACGTTGTCGCCGTTCGTGAGAAGTGCCGTAACCAGCTGCGTATCGCCCAAGCCCTGGAACTGTGCGTACAGCGCGGTCGCGTTGAGTGGGTCGAAGTAGATGCCGACAAGAAATCCGGTGTTTTCAAGAATGTTCCGGCTCGCAGTGATCTGTCCGCCGACATCAACGAAAACCTGATTGTCGAGCTCTACTCCAAGTAAGGGCTAGAAAATAGGTGTATCCATGCAGATTTCGGTAAATGAGTTCCTGACCCCCCGCCATATCGATGTGCAGGTGGTCAGTCCGACCCGTGCCAAAATCACGCTCGAGCCTCTCGAGCGTGGTTTCGGCCATACCCTGGGCAACGCGCTGCGTCGTATTCTGTTGTCCTCCATGCCCGGCTGCGCTGTGGTCGAGGCTGAGATCGACGGTGTGCTCCATGAGTACAGCGCTATCGAGGGCGTGCAGGAAGATGTCATCGAAATCCTGCTGAACCTCAAAGGTATCGCCATCAAGCTGCACGGCCGTGATGAAGTGACCTTGAGCCTGGTGAAGAAGGGCGCGGGCGCTGTTACCGCTGCCGATATCCAGCTGGATCACGATGTCGAAATCGTCAATGGCGATCACCTGATCGCCAACCTGGCGGCTAATGGTTCGATCAACATGAAACTCAAGGTCGCTCGCGGCCGTGGTTACGAGCCGGCGGATGCGCGTCAGAGCGACGAAGACGAGAGCCGCAGCATTGGCCGTCTTCAGCTCGATGCAACCTTCAGTCCGGTTCGTCGCGTAGCTTATGTTGTCGAAAACGCTCGTGTTGAGCAGCGCACCAACCTGGACAAGCTGGTCATCGACCTGGAAACCAACGGAACCCTGGATCCCGAAGAGGCGATCCGTCGTGCCGCGACCATCCTGCAGCAGCAGCTGGCCGCGTTCGTCGACCTCAAGGGTGACAGCGAGCCGGTCGTAATCGAGCAAGAAGACGAGATCGATCCGATCCTGTTGCGTCCAGTTGATGACCTGGAGCTGACCGTGCGTTCGGCCAACTGCCTCAAGGCAGAGAACATCTATTACATCGGTGATCTGATTCAGCGCACCGAAGTGGAGCTGTTGAAAACGCCGAACCTGGGCAAGAAGTCTCTGACCGAAATCAAAGATGTTCTGGCTTCTCGTGGTCTGTCCCTCGGCATGCGCCTTGACAATTGGCCGCCGGCTAGTCTCAAGAAGGACGATAAGGCTACGGCCTGATCGCCCATAGTCACCGAACTGATCGTTTGGTAAGGAATTTCAATCATGCGTCATCGTAAAAGTGGCCGTCATCTCAGCCGCACAAGCGCTCACCGCAAGGCCATGTTCCAGAACATGGCGGTGTCGTTGTTCGAGCACGAACTGATCAAAACAACCCTGCCCAAGGCAAAAGAGCTGCGTCGCGTCGCCGAGCCGCTGATCACCCTGGCCAAGGAAGACAGCGTTGCCAACCGTCGTCTGGCTTTCGATCGTACTCGCTCGAAAGCTATTGTTGGCAAGCTGTTCAACGATCTGGGCCCGCGTTACGCCACCCGTCAGGGTGGTTACCTGCGCATTCTCAAGTGCGGCTTCCGCGCTGGGGACAACGCACCGATGGCTTACGTCGAGCTGGTTGACCGTCCGGTTACCGGTGAAGTGGAAGCTGCCGAGTAAGCATTCGCTTGCTTGCAAAAAAACCGAGCATTTGCTCGGTTTTTTTTCGCCAGTAGATTAGGAAAAGCCTATGGTGCTGGTCCGTTTAATAAATTTAGTTTGTCGCCGTCGTCTCGCTAGAATCGTCTCCAAGCCAACCACTTGGCACTTTGAAGGAGAGACAGCATGAGCGATACACCAGTCCTTACTACCGCATCCGGCGCTCCGATTGCCGATAATCAAAACTCGCGTTCCGCTGGGCCTCGGGGGCCGCTTCTGTTGGACGATTTCCACCTGGTCGAAAAACTCGCGCATTTCAATCGCGAGGTCATTCCCGAGCGGCGCGTCCATGCGAAAGGATCCGGTGCGTATGGCATGCTGACGGTCACTGAAGATATATCCCGCTATACCAGCGCCAAGTTATTCGAGACGGTGGGCAAGCAGACGCCCTTGTTTCTACGCTTCTCAACGGTAGGTGGCGAGCGTGGATCGGCCGATACCGAGCGTGATCCCCGTGGCTTCGCAGTGAAGTTTTATACGGAGCAGGGTAACTGGGACATCGTTGGCAATAACACGCCGGTATTCTTCCTTCGCGACCCGCTGAAGTTTCCGGACTTCATTCATACCCAGAAACGCGATCCTTGGACCAACCTCAAAAGTCCGCAAATGATGTGGGATTTCTGGTCGCATTCGCCCGAGGCGCTGCACCAGGTCACGATCTTGTTTTCGGATCGGGGCATTCCGGATGGTTACCGGTTCATGCATGGTTTCGGCAGCCACACCTTTAGCCTGGTGAATGCAGGTGGCCAACGGAGTTGGGTCAAATTCCACTTCAAGAGTCTTCAGGGCATCAAAAATCTGGCACCGACCCAGGCGGCCAGGCTCGCCGGCAGCGACCCGGACTATGCTCAACGTGATCTGTTCAATGCGATTGATCGAGGTGACTTTCCGAAGTGGCGTATGTGCATCCAGGTGATGAGCGACGAGCAGGCCGCTAATCGTGAGGAAAACCCGTTCGACGTCACCAAGACCTGGTCGCAAAAAGAGTTTCCGTTGATCGAAGTGGGTGTGCTGGAGCTCAACCGCAACCCGCAGAACTATTTCGCCGAGGTCGAGCAGGCAGCGTTCGCGCCGAGCAATCTGATACCAGGCATCGGGCTTTCACCGGATCGCATGTTGCAAGGGCGTGTATTCGCATACGCCGACGCGCACCGCTATCGGATAGGTACCAATCATCAACAGCTGCCCGTGAACGCGCCGCGTTGCCCCTACCAGAACTATCAACGCGATGGTGCGATGCGCTTCGATGGCAATGGCGGTTCAGCACCGAATTATGAGCCGAACAGTTACGCTGACGCACCCAAGCAAGCGCCGGAGTGCGCTGAGCCAGCACTGAAACTGACTGGCACGGCGGATCGTTACGATCACCGTGGTGACGATGATTATTTCAGCCATGCGGGTACGCTGTTCCGCCTGATGAACGCTGAGCAACAGGCGCTGCTGATCGACAATATCGTCGGCGCCATGAAGCCGGTAACCCGTGATGTACAGCTCCGCCAGCTCGGGTATTTCTTCAAGGCCGATTCGGCGTATGGCTCAGGCGTCGCAAAGGGGCTGGGAATCGATCCCAGCGAAATCGGCTGATCGCTGAAACAAAAAAGCCGGGCCCTGAGCCCGGCTTTTCGTGCCTGCAGCTCAGACCTTGTCGCGTTCCAGCAGGGGTTTGAGGAAATAGCCT
>DPSI01000106.1:475-714 GCA_003527165.1 Pseudomonas sp. | reverse complement strand
TTGAGGAAATAGCCGGTATGAGATTGCGGCATAGCGGCAACCTGCTCCGGAGTACCCGTTGCGATGATCTGCCCGCCTTTCGAGCCCCCCTCGGGGCCAAGGTCTACCAGCCAGTCGGCTGTCTTGATGACGTCCAGATTGTGTTCGATGACCACAACGGTGTTGCCGTGATCCCGTAGCCGGTGCAACACATCCAGCAACTGTTGTATATCCGCGAAGTGCAGGCCGGTGGTCGGCTC
>DPSI01000106.1:0-261 GCA_003527165.1 Pseudomonas sp. | reverse complement strand
GTGCAGGCCGGTGGTCGGCTCATCGAGGATGTACAGCGTTTTGCCGGTGTCACGCTTGGAAAGCTCGCGGGATAGCTTGACCCGCTGGGCTTCGCCGCCTGAAAGCGTGGTCGCGCTCTGGCCGAGCTTGATGTAGGACAGCCCCACATCCATGAGCGTCTGTAGTTTGCGGGCAACGGCCGGTACTGGATCGAAGAACTGGCGAGCCTCCTCGATGGTCATGTCCAGCACTTCGGTGATGCTCTTGCCCTTGTACTTCAC
>DPSI01000215.1:1193-4354 GCA_003527165.1 Pseudomonas sp. | reverse complement strand
GGCGTTGGATATCGGCCTGACCCGCCGCGACAGGCTGCGTTTTCTGCGGCTTTATTTCCAGCGCCCCCTGCGTGAGGTCTTGCGTGACGAAGCTTCGTTGTTGGCTTGGCTGCAGCGCAAGGCCGAGAAACTGCAAAGTCGCTTCCAGCGTAAGTACGCGCCAGGTGCCCAGGAGTGAACAGTTGGCGGACCGTCGGCGAAATCAGCGCCGGCGCGGAGCATGCATTTTCCAGTTTGGAAGCAGTTTTCGCGCTGAGTGGCGAACGGATTGCCAGTGATCCACTGTCGGAGGTTATTCGTGTAAACATCGGCGGGCAGCGCTTTTACGTAAAACGTTACTGGGCGGCGGGTAAAGGCTTGCGGCGTTTCATCGGACGCCCGCGAGTCGAGGCTGAATGGCAGAACCTGCAGCATTTTCATGATTGGGGAATTGCCGTTGCGCCGCTGGTCGCCTGGGGGCAGCAGCGACGTGCGGGATTCTTTCAGCGCGGTGCCTTAATCACCTTGGAGGTGTCCGGCACCACTGACATGGCGGCAATGGCCCTCGCTGGCGACTCCCGTCTGGCGGACCCGCTTTGGGTGCGCCGAATCAGCGAACAGCTGGCCAGCGCAACGCGGATACTGCACGACCATCGTTTCGCTCACAACGACCTGAAATGGCGCAACCTGCTGGTCAACGAGGCGGGAGAGCTGTTCTTGATTGACTGCCCGTCCGGTGACTTCTGGTGGGGGCCCTTGCTTCGTCATCGAATCGTCAAGGACCTGGCCTGCCTGGACAAGGTGGCGAGATACACCCTGTCCCGCACCCAACGGCTGCGTTTTTTCCTGCTTTACAGGCAGCAGGCGCGGATTGGCCCTGGTGACAAGGCGCTAATCAAAAAAGTACTGACATATTTCGAGGGACGCGAATGACGGATTTCATTTCGCCGGAGGATGCTGGCGCATTGCGTCGCGCGGGCCTGGATAGCTTCGACGCTCTGTGGGCATTGGAGCTCGACGCAGTCGATGCACCGAATACGCTCGGCGATGGGTGGAGCAGTGTCTACCGGCTGGATATAGAGGGGGCCGGGTATTACCTCAAACGACAAAGCAACTATCTGTCGCGCAGCTTGCGTCGCCCCCTTGGTGAACCGACATTTGCCGCTGAGTTTCGCAATATTCGCCGCTATCAGCACAAGCAGGTGCCGACCCTTAATCCGGTTTTTTTTGCTCAACGACGTATCGGAGGTACCGTCCGTGCCGTTCTGTTGACCCGTGCACTGGATGACTGGCAGGACCTGAGTTGTCTGCTTGACCAGTGGCCGGATTTGAAACTGACGTGCCGGCGGGCGGTTCTGAGCGCCTGTGGACACCTGGCCCGGCAGCTGCACGAGTCACGCGAGGCGCATGGATGTTTCTACCCGAAACACATCTTCCTACGTGAGAGGCCTGGCGGCTATGAGGCGTGCCTGATCGACCTGGAAAAAACCCGCATGCTGCTGGGACGCAGGGACCGTATACGCGATCTCGAGGCGTTGATCCGTCGTGTCGGGTTCTGGAAAGAGAATGAGCTGCGCTGCTTGCTTGCAGCTTATCTGGGCGAAGGCGGTAACGGTCGCGAGATTGACGCCTGGTTGCGGCGTATCCAGATGCGTCGCCAATACAAGGCGGCTCAGGCATGAAGCTTGAACAGCTACGTCTGGCCGGACGAACCCCAGCGTTACCGATGCGCATCGCGCTGGGCGCCGACGAGCTGCTGGTAGAACAATGGCTTCGAGTACTGCCAGGGCAGCGCTACGTGGCGAGGGCTCAATGGCGCGGCAGTTCTGTACTGGCCAAACTTCTGGTCGGCGACCGGGCTCGCCGACACTTCGATCGCGAGTTAGCCGGCGCGCAACTGCTCGCCGCGCAGCAGTTGACCACGCCGGTGTTGCTCGAAAAGAGTTTCGATGAAGGTGATGGTGGCTGGCTGCTGTTCGAGTTTCTGGACGGGGCGAACAGCCTGAACGACGCCTGGCTTGGCGTAGCCCGTCAGGTGCCGTTGAGCGACGCTCAGCAGGCGGTGCTGGGCAGCGCGCTGGCGGAAATTGCCCATTTGCATGCAAAAGGGCTCTGGCAAAGCGATCTGCATCTAGGCAACCTGATGCGTCATGATCAACGGCTCTACCTCATCGATGGTGGCGGCATTCGTGCCGAGAAACCCGGCCAGCCGTTGTCGCGAGAGCGCGTACTGGAAAATCTGGCGCTGTTCTTCGCGCAGCTCCCGGCCATGCTGGAGCCGTTTATCGAAGAGTTGCTGGTCCACTATCTGCTGGTCAACAACTCGCATGCGCTTCCGCTCGAGGCCCTGCTTGAGAAGATGCGAGCGGCGCGATATCGGCGGCTCACCGGCTATCTGAAAAAAATCGTTCGTGATTGCACTGAATTCAGCGTGCGCCGTGACGACAACGGTCTGATTGCCGTGCGGCGTGAGCGCGAGGTGCAATTGCAGGCGGTGCTGCGTGATCCGGATGATTGGGTCGCCAGAGGCTCGGCTCTCAAACAGGGCGGCAGTGCCACGGTTGTGCGTGTCGATTTGCCAGGCCAGACGCTTGTGATCAAACGGTACAACATCAAGGGCGTGGCGCACTGGCTGAAGCGCTTCTGGCGTCCGTCTCGTGCCTGGCATAGCTGGATAGAAGCGCATCGGCTGGAGGTGCTGGGTATCGCTACACCGCAACCGTTGGCCATGATCGAGGTGCGCCGGCTGGGGCTGCGCGGGCGCAGCTATCTGATTACCGACTATGCGAACGGGCAGGATATAATTGCGCGTTTCGCCCCCTACGTGGATGGTACTCCTCCGGAGGCGGAGCTGCTGGCGCTGGAGCAGCTGTTCGCTGCGCTGATTCGTGAACGCATCAGTCATGGCGATCTGAAAGGCACCAACATGCTATGGCGGGACGGTGGTTGGGCGCTTATCGACCTGGATGCGCTGCAGCAGCATCGCAACGTTGCTCGATTCAATCAGGCCTTTGCCAAGGACCGTGACCGTTTGCTGCGCAACTGGCCCGTCGATAGCGCTTTGTACCGTTTGCTGGACCAACGTTTACCGAAAGGCAGCTTGAAGCAGGACGCTTGAAGCTGGGAGAGAAGCCCACGGGCTAGTACTACAACGCGCTATTGCTTCAAGCTTCCGGCTTTAA
>DPSI01000215.1:719-999 GCA_003527165.1 Pseudomonas sp. | reverse complement strand
TCAAGCTTCCGGCTTTAAGCTCCAAGCTGCTTTTTCAAGAGGCTTTCTACAGTGGCACTGACAATTCTCGGCCTTTCCGGCGCCCTCAGTCACGACCCTTCCGCCGCGCTGTACATCGACGGCAAGCTGATCGCCGCAGCCGAGGAAGAGCGTTTCGTGCGCGACAAGCATGCGAAGAATCGCATGCCCTACGAGTCGGCCAAGTTCTGCCTGGAGCAGGCCGGCATCAAACCCGCAGATGTCGATGTGGTCGCCATTCCGTTTGCGCCAATCAGCATCT
>DPSI01000215.1:0-512 GCA_003527165.1 Pseudomonas sp. | reverse complement strand
CGAGAAGGCTCGCTGGCATTACGCCAAGCGTTACTGGTACGCCCCGGATCGCGCGCTGGATGCCATTCTGTTCGGCAATCGTCGCTACAAGCGCTACCACAAGCGCATCCAGTGGTGCCTACAGCAGCTGGGTTTCGATCTGAAAAAGATAAAGATCGAGCCGGTCGAGCACCATCTGGCACATGCATCGAGCGCCTATCACTGCTCGGGCTTCCAGGAAAAGACGGCCATTCTCGGTATCGATGGCAAGGGCGAGTATGCCACGACGTTTTTCGGCTACGGCGAGAACGGTCGCATCCACAAGATAAAAGAATTTTACGATCCGGATTCGCTAGGCGGGCTCTACGGAGCGATCACCGAATTTCTCGGTTTCGAGATGCTTGATGGCGAGTTCAAGGTCATGGGCATGGCGCCGTACGGTGACGCGGCCAAGTACGATTTCTCGCGCCTGGCGACCTTCGAGAACGGCGAGCTAACCATCAATACCGAATACGCCAACGTCATCGGCTTCC
>DPSI01000551.1 GCA_003527165.1 Pseudomonas sp. | reverse complement strand
CATCGGCTCGATGGTGAAGGTCATACCTTCCTTCAGCTCCAGACCGGTCCCTGCACGGCCGTAATGCAGGATCTGGGGCTCTTCGTGGAAGACTTTGCCGATGCCATGTCCGCAGTATTCGCGGACAACCGAAAAGCCGTTCTTCTCGGCATGCTTCTGGATCACGGCCCCGATGTCGCCAAGGCGGGTACCTGGGCGAACGATCTCAATACCTTTATAAAGGCATTCCTGCGTCACCTTGCAGAGCCGCTCGGCCCATTCCGGTGCCTTGCCAACGATGAACATCTTGCTGGTATCGCCGTGGTAGCCATCTTTGATGACCGTGATGTCGATATTGAGGATGTCGCCCTCTTTCAACGGCTTATCGTTGGGGATGCCATGGCAGACCACGTGGTTGATCGAGGTGCAGATCGACTTCGGAAAGCCTTTGTAGTTGAGCGGGGCGGGTATGGCCTGTTGCACATTGACGATGTGGTCGTGGCAGCGGCGGTCCAGTTCTTCGGTAGTAACGCCCGGCTTGATGTGCTCGCCGATCATTTCCAGCACTTCGGCGGCCAGGCGACCGGCAATGCGCATCTTCTCGATATCTTCAGGCGTCTTGATGGAAACAGTCATGCAACCCTCTTGGCGCCAAGAGGCGCAGGCGGAAAATTGAAAAAGGAATGATAAACCAAAGACCCCCTGGCCTGCAGGCGACCCAGGCGCTCGAGCGGACTGAAGGGGGCATTCTTCAGACCTCACTCTGCTGGCCGTGCCCAATATCGGCTGCGCGCTAGCCTCTGGTGCTTCTTTGTGCTATAAAACGCGCCGCTCCGCGGGACTACCCGCTGAGCCTAAACCCACACACGTGTCGACACGGTATCCTGGGTGCTCGCAAGAGTTGGATATCGGGACGCGTGGAGGCCTAACCCGACTTATCTGAGGAAGTCTCATGTCTCAAGTCAATATGCGCGATATGCTGAAGGCCGGTGTGCACTTCGGCCACCAGACCCGTTACTGGAACCCGAAGATGGATAAATACATCTTTGGCGCGCGTAACAAGATTCACATCATCAACCTCGAAAAAACCCTGCCGATGTTCAACGACGCGCTGCGTTTCGTTGAGAAGCTGGCTGCGGGCAAGAACAAGATTCTGTTCGTCGGTACCAAGCGTTCCGCTGGCAAGATCGTTCGCGAAGAAGCCGCTCGTTGTGGTTCTCCGTATGTCGATCATCGCTGGTTGGGCGGCATGCTGACCAACTACAAGACCATTCGTGCCTCGATCAAGCGTCTGCGTGAGCTGGAAACCCAGTCTCAAGACGGCACGTTCGACAAGCTGACCAAGAAAGAAGCCCTGATGCGTACCCGTGATCTGGAAAAACTGGATCGCAGCCTGGGTGGCATCAAGGATATGGGCGGTCTGCCGGACGCGATGTTCGTTGTTGACGTTGACCATGAGCGCATCGCTATCTCCGAAGCCAATAAGCTGGGCATTCCGGTCATTGGTATCGTCGATACCAACAGCAGCCCGGAAGGCGTCGACTACATCATCCCTGGTAATGATGATGCCATCCGTGCCGTGCAACTGTATCTGGGCTCCATGGCAGACGCTGTGCTGCGTGGCCGCCAGAATGGTGCCGGTGGTGCTGACGAGTTCGTCGAAGAAGCCGCCCCTGAGGCTGCTCAAGGCTGAGCGCAACTGCCGCATAGCTGATACCCGTTGAACAGAAAGGGGGCTATGCCCCCTTTTTGCCACTTCCGAATTGATCGTCCGATTGATGGACGGTGATCGAAAATCGAATCGAGAGGATTTGCGAACATGGCAGAGATCACTGCAGCCCTGGTTAAAGAACTGCGCGAGCGCACTGGCCAAGGCATGATGGATTGCAAAAAAGCACTCACCGCTGCTGGCGGCGACATCGAAAAAGCCATCGACGACATGCGTGCTGCTGGCGCCATCAAGGCAGCCAAAAAGGCCGGTAACATTGCTGCCGAAGGTTCTATCGCGGTCAAAGTCGCTGATGACAACAAGCGTGCCGTGATTATCGAAGTCAACTCGCAGACCGATTTCCTGGCTCTGCAGGACGACTTCAAGAACTTCGTAAGCAACAGCGTCGAGAAGGCCTTTGCCGAGAAGATGACCGATGCAGCTCCGCTGATCGCCGCTCAGGAAGCTGATCGTGAGGCGCTGGTCGCCAAGTGCGGCGAGAACGTTAACATTCGCCGTCTGACCACCGTTGAAGCTGATCTGGTCGGTTCCTACCTGCATGGTCATCGCATCGGTGTTCTGGTAGCCCTGAAGGGTGGTAACGTCGAGCTGGCTAAAGAAATTGCCATGCACGTCGCGGCCAGCAACCCTCAGTTCCTGGATCCGTCGCAGGTTTCCGAAGAAGCCGTTGCGAAGGAAAAGGAAATCTTCCTGGCGCTGAACGAAGACAAGATCAAGGGCAAGCCCGCCGAAATCGTCGAAAAGATGGTTGCCGGTCGTATCAGCAAGTTCCTTGCTGAAGCCAGCTTGGTCGAGCAGGCCTTCGTCAAAGATCCAGACGTCAAGGTTGGCGAGCTGGCGAAGAAAGCCGGTGCCGAGATCGTGTCCTTCGTCCGTTACGAAGTGGGCGAAGGCATTGAGCGTGCTGAAGTCGACTTCGCTGCTGAAGTTGCCGCTCAGGTCGCTGCTACTAAGCAATAAGACGCTCCTGCTGTCCTCGAAGAGGCTGCCCGCTCACGCGCGCGGCCTCTTCGTCGGACTGGGGCGCGGAAAAGTTTTTTTGCCACGCTATAGTCAGCGCTTGGCACCAACTCGCGACTGCGCTGTCATAGCGCAGATATTTTTCTGGCGCTAGAGCCAGACTGGTCATACAAACGCCGCAGGAGAGACAACGCCAATGGCTCAGCAGATGAGTGCACGCAATCCTCGCTATAAACGCATTCTGCTCAAATTAAGCGGCGAAGCCCTGATGGGGTCGGAAGACTTCGGCATCGATCCCAAGGTGCTCGATCGCATGGCTCTGGAAGTCGGGCAATTGGTTGGAATCGGCGTCGAGGTTGGGCTGGTCATCGGGGGCGGCAACCTGTTCCGCGGTGCGGCGCTTTCTGCTGCCGGTATGGATCGGGTCACTGGCGACCACATGGGTATGCTGGCGACCGTCATGAACTCGCTGGCCATGCGCGATGCTCTCGAGCGTTCGAACATCCCGGCACTGGTCATGTCATCGATCTCCATGGTTGGCGTTACCGATCATTACGATCGCCGCAAGGCGATGCGCCATCTCAAGAGTGGAGAAGTGGTGATCTTCTCAGCTGGCACCGGCAACCCGTTCTTCACCACCGATTCGGCGGCTTGCCTGCGCGCTATCGAAATTCACGCCGACGTCGTACTCAAGGCCACCAAGGTCGATGGCGTGTATACCGCAGATCCTTTCAAGGATCCGAATGCCGAGAAATTCGAGCAGTTGACTTATGATGACGTGCTCGATCGCAAGCTGGGTGTCATGGACCTGACCGCCATCTGCCTGTGCCGCGACCACAATATGCCGCTGCGGGTGTTCAACATGAATAAGCCCGGTGCCCTGCTCAATATCGTGCTCGGCGGCGCTGAAGGAACCCTGATCGAGGAACAGAACCAATGATCAATGAGATCAAGCAAGACGCCCAGGAGCGCATGAAGAAAACCCTGGAATCGCTGGGGCATGCGTTCGCCAAGATCCGTACCGGCCGCGCCCATCCGAGCATTCTCGATGGAGTGATGGTCTCTTATTACGGCAGCGATACCCCGCTGCGTCAGATTGCCAACGTGGTCGCCGAAGACTCGCGTACCCTGGCGTTGACCGTATTCGATAAAGGCATGATCCAGGCCGTAGAGAAGGCCATCATGACCTCTGACCTGGGACTGAATCCGGCCACGGCCGGCACCACCATCCGCGTTCCGATGCCTGCACTTACCGAGGAGACGCGCAAGGGCTATACCAAGCAGGCGCGTGGCGAGGCTGAAAGCGCCCGTGTTGCGGTGCGCAACATCCGTCGTGATGCCATTGCGCAACTCAAGGATCTGGTGAAGGAAAAGGAAATCAGCGAAGACGAGGAACGCCGTGCCCAGGACGACGTTCAAAAGCTGACCGACAAGTACGTTGCGGAAATCGACAAGGCGCTTGAAGGCAAGGAAACCGACCTGATGGCTGTTTGATTTTGCTGTACCGGACCCTGTCCGTACTGCTCACGTCGGAGTGCGCCGATCCTGCTGGGGCCGGAGCGCAAGGGGCTATTCAGTCGTATCCCCGGAAATTGCCGCCGGCAATTTCTCCCATTGTTCGCAGCGTGATTGAGCGCAGGTAGAGTCGTTTCATGGAAAAGGTCAGGCAGATTGCCGGGCGGAATGTACCCCGTCATGTCGCAGTCATCATGGATGGCAACAATCGCTGGGCAAAACGGCGTCTTTTGCCGGGCGTGGCTGGGCACAAGGCCGGTGTCGACGCGGTGCGAGCCGTCATCGAAGTGTGTGCCGAGGCGGGTGTCGAGGTGCTGACACTGTTCGCCTTTTCCAGCGAGAACTGGCAGCGGCCGGCCGAGGAGGTCGGCGCGCTGATGGAGCTGTTTCTCACCGCGCTGCGCCGGGAGGCGCGCAAGCTCAACGAGAACGGCATCAGCCTGCGGATTATCGGCGATCGTTCGCGCTTTCACCCAGAGCTGCAGACCGCGATGCTGGAAGCCGAAGAGATGACGGCCGGACCAGGTCGTTTCGTGCTGCAAGTTGCAGCCAACTATGGCGGCCAATGGGACATTCTCCAGGCAGCACAGCGAATGGCCCGTGAAGCGCAGAGTGGTCGCCTCGATCCGAGCGAAGTCACGCCGGCCCTATTTCAAAGCTATCTCGCTACCGGTGATATGCCGCTTCCGGATCTTTGCATTCGCACCGGTGGCGAGCGTCGCATCAGCAATTTTCTGCTGTGGCAGCTCGCCTACGCCGAGTTGTATTTCTCCGACCTGTTCTGGCCGGATTTCAAGCACGATGCAATGCGCGCCGCTCTGGCCGATTTCGCCAAGCGGCAACGGCGTTTCGGCAAGACCGGTGATCAGGTCGAGACGGAGGTCCGTGCAGAATGTTGAAACAGCGCATCATGACCGCCGCCATTCTCCTGCCGATCGCGCTGATTGGTTTCTTTCTCCTCGAGGGCCTCGCATTCGCCTTGTTCATTGGCGTCGTGGTGGTGCTGGGTGCCTGGGAATGGGCGCGTCTGGCGGGGTTTTCCGGTCAGTTCGCGCGGGTTGGCTATGCCCTGGTCGTTGCTCTGCTGCTGGTCGCGCTGTATCGACTGCCGGCAATCACGCCCTGGCTGCTCTCGCTCAGTGTGCTCTGGTGGTTGGTTGCTACGGCGCTGGTGCTCAGTTACCCAGCCAGCCAGCGTCATTGGGGTGGGCGCATTGGCAGTCTCATGATCGGTTTGTTGATCGTGCTTCCGGCT
>DPSI01000552.1 GCA_003527165.1 Pseudomonas sp. | reverse complement strand
AGCTCGATCCGCTCGAGCTCGGTTTCGCCATCGGTATCAAACAGGCATAGCTCAACCTTGGTAGCGTTCGCGGAAAAGATCGCGAAATTGACTCCCAGCCCATCCCAGGTGGCGCCAAGCGGGAAGGGGAGCCCTTCACGGATACGCGAAGGGGTCAGAATCTGAGGCGCCGTAGGTTTTTTTTTGCTCATGAAATCTCCGATGGCAGCTCTTGATAGCGCCGTGCAAGGCAATGAAACGCCGCGGCCAGCGATGGGCTGTCAAAGCCGGAACGGGCTCGCGGCGCAGTGCGTTCAGCTTTCCTTCTTGGCCCGTGGAGCGCGGGTTCTCTTCACGCCCGCCGGAGTCCCTTCGGCGGCCTCAGTGCCGGCCGTGGCCTTGGGTCGCGCGGTGCCCTTGGCCGCTCCGGCTGCTTTGGCCGGTTTAACGTCCTTGGGCTCCTTGGCATCTTTCGCAGGCTTCGCGGCTTTAGCGGGTTTTTCAGCAGGCGTCGCATCGGTCGGCTTGGTGGCGGTCTTGCGCGCGCGACTCGCGGGTTTTTCGGCTGGCTGGCCACTTTCCGCCTCGGCAAGCTTGCGAGCCATCTCCCAATGACGCTCTTCCTCACCGTGAGGGCGACCTTCCGATACCCAGATGTCGTAGGCAAGTTCACGGATGCGCTGCTCGTCTTTATTCATCGTTCTGATTCTCCTGTTGAACTGATAGATACCTGTAAAACCGCCACGGGCAGTTGTTGCAAAATCTCGGTCGCACGCAGACCCGCTTGTTTGGGTGTGACTGCCATTCCGTCAAAAAGTCGCTCCAATGCATGACCGCTCAGCGCATCGGGCAATTGCACTTGGGTGTCCCCCCAGCGCTCCGCCGGGATCTGTGGCGTCCGACTATCGCCCAACAGGCCGCTGGCGAGCCGCGCAGCGACGACAATAAGCCAGCTCCCGTTCAACTCCCGCGCGAATGCGATCAACCGATCGGCGTGCTCACCCTCGACTTTCAACGGCAAGTAGCGCCCTTCGGTGAACAGCCGGGGTTGCACACGGCGTAGTTCGAGGGTCCGTAAGATCAGCCATTGCTTGAGGCGAGCGTCTTTCCAGTTCGTCAGCAGCTCGGCTGGCTGCGCCTGTAGCTCGAGCGTGGCGCGGCGCTTGTCGAAATCCACCGGACGCCGGTTGTCCGGATCGACCAGGCTGAAGTCCCAATAATCGGCCCCTTGATAGAGGTCAGGCACGCCGGGTGTGGTCATGCGCAGCAAGGTCTGGGTCAGACTATTCAGTGCGCCCGCTGGTGCGAGTTCAGCTGCGGCAGCGGCGATCTCGGTGCGCAGCGTCTTGCATTCGTCGCTAAGCA
Source organism: Pseudomonas sp. (assembly GCA_003527165.1). GTDB lineage: Bacteria > Pseudomonadota > Gammaproteobacteria > Pseudomonadales > Pseudomonadaceae > Stutzerimonas. The sequence continues at coordinate 1,617 of DPSI01000552.1, read as the reverse complement.
GCAGGGCACGCACGTACTGCTGACAGGCGCCTTCGTATTCGCTGTTGGGGTCGGTCCAGGTACTGCGCAGCTTGGCTTCGCGCACCGCCTTTTCTTGCCACTTGATGATTCGCTCGCAGTACGCCTCGACGGCTTCGGAGTCATCGGCTTCCAGATCCAGCGGCCAGCTCCCCAGCAGAATCTGGAACAGCAGCATTTCATCTCCGGCCGAGGGTGCAGGCCCGTCGGCCAGCTCCTGGCGCTGGGCATAGGCGAGCTGGCGCCAATGCCGCACCTTGTTGGCATACCACTCCGCGCGCTCGCTGATCACCGTCATGCGGGCGCGGGTGTCTTCGCCACGCTTGTGGTCGTGGGTCGCCGTGGTCAGCAGGTTGCGTGGGAAATGTTCGGCACGCGTCAGGCATGCGGCATGAAAGACATCCACCGGCGCGCTGAAGGTCTGCGGATCGAAACCGACGTCATTGCGCGACAGCAAGGCACCGGAGCGATAGCAGGCGGTGTCTTCCACGGCCTTGGCCGCAGCGGGTGAGGTGAGTTGCTGGAAGCGCGTACAGGTGTAGCGGCGAATGCGCCGTGCCGGCCCAGGCGGTAGCGTGCGCAGGCTTTCCCCACCGAGCCAGCGGTCGAGTAGATCCAGCAATGGCCAATCCGCCTCGCCGAGGGTAGTACGTGCACCCGCCAGCGCTTGCTGAAAGAAGGGCTCGTCAGCCTCGCGGCGCCCACGTGCCCCGATATATGTGCGGTACACCGGGAAGTGCACGATCAGCTCCAGCAGGGCGCGGCGAATGGCGCCTAGGGTGATGTCGCGCGTCATCACGTCGTAGCGCGCCACCTGCAGGAGGGCCTGCGCTACGGTTTCGAAGTCGCCCGCCAGTGGCCCGGTCAGCACCAGTTGCCGCGCCAGGCGCACCTCTTCCATGAAGTCTTCCGGGCGCTCGGCGGTTTCGCTCCAGAGCGAGCAGAGCACTGCCTTGCCAGCGGGATCGTGCTGCAGCAGCGACACCTGATTCATGAACTCGTAGCCAGTGGTACCGTCCACCCCCCAGTCGTCGTGCAGGCGTTCGCCTTCGGCGAGGATTTTCTCCACATAGATCGGTACATGCGCCTGCGCCGCTTCGGCGGGCCGCGCGGCATTCAGCCGATCGACTCGACGTCGCAGCTGTCGACAATAGCCTCGAGGATTGGCCAGCCCGTCGACGTGATCGATCCGCAGCCCGTCGATCATGCCGTCGCTGATCAGCTCGAAGATTTTCGCGTGGGTTTCTTCGAACACCACCGGGCGCTCGACGCGCAGACCGCCCAGCTCGTTGATGTCGAAAAAGCGCCGCCAGTTGATGTCGTCGCCGGCGGTACGCCAGCTGGCGAGACGGTAGTTTTGTCGTTCCAGCAGGCCGTGCAAACGCTTGAAGCCTTCCTCTGTGGTGGAGTCGTAATGTTTGAGCGCGTCTTCGAGAAGCTGTCGGGTGGCGTCGTCTTCGAGCAGGCGAGCCAGATCGGCTCGCAGCTGGCGGGCAGCCTGATAGGGCGCCGGCTCGGTTTTCAGCGCGTCGAAATGCCCCGCCAGAGTGCGCAGCTCCGGGTTATCGGTCAGTCGCAGGACTTCGCCGTAACTGGGCG
>DPSI01000286.1 GCA_003527165.1 Pseudomonas sp. | reverse complement strand
GGTCAGCGGCGGATACATGAACCAGCCACCCTGGGGCGCGACGCCGAAGAAGATCGAGCCACAGACGAACACGCCGCCAATGATGAAGCACCAGAAGCCGTAGGCCGACAGTCGCGGGAACGGCAAATCACGCGCGCCGAGCATCTGCGGCAGGATCAGGATGGAGAAGGCCTCGAAAATCGGCACGCCGAACAAGAACATCATCACCGAGCCGTGCAGGGTGAAGACCTGATTGTAGGTTTCGGCGGACAGCAGATCGTTGTTCGGCACCGCCAGCTGGGCGCGAATCAGCATCGCCAGCACACCGGCAAAGAGGAAGAACAGGAAGGACACGCTGGTGTACCAGAGCCCGACTTCAGTGTTGTTCACCGCTGACCAGTAGCGCCAGCCAGTGGGTGTCTTCCAGGCCGCGGCCAGGCGTTCGGCCTGGGCCTTGGCGCGGGCATCGTCGTGCGTGTTCACCGGCTCGCTCATTTCAGCCCGCTCAGGTAATGCGCCATGGCGTTCAGCTGATCGGCCGGCAACATGCCGAAGGCTGGCATCCTCACGTCCGGTTTGATCGACCCGCTGTGGCCGATCCAGCGCTTGAAGGCTTCGACATCGGCCGGCAGCGTGCCGGCGGCCAGGCTCAGGCGACTGCCGACGTGGGTCAGGTCGGGACCGACCGTACCGTCAGCCTCGGTGCCGCGCACCTGATGACAAGCACCGCAACCGTTGGCGAGAAACGCACGCCGGCCCGCCTGCTGCAGCTCGGAAGTCGGCGTCTGCGCGGGTTTGGCTTGCTCGGCGAGCCAGCGGTCGAAGGCGTCTCGCGGCATTACCACCACCGGAAAACTCATCAGGGCGTGTGACGTGCCGCAATATTCGGCACAGGCGCCGCGAAAGGGGCCGGTGCGCGTCGGCTCCAACACTAGCTGGTTGGTGCGGCCGGGAATCATGTCGACCTTGCCGCCGAGCGAAGGAACCCAGAACGAGTGGATCACATCCGGACTGGTCAGGCGGAAGGCCACCCGCTCGCCCACCGGCAGCCTAACCTCGTTGGCCAGCTCGATCGCCTCGCCCGTCTCGGTCCGGTAGCGCACCCGCCACCACCATTGCTCGCCCGACACATCGATCCGCAGGGCGACGTTTTCGGACGAGCTCAACTGGGGCATCAACATCAGCCCGTAAATCAGCAGACCGGTCAGCACCACTACCGGGAAGATGATTCCACCGCCGATGATCAGCCAGCGCGCGCTGCGAATGCCGTGAGCTTCGGGGTGCGCCTGAGTGGCGTAGAGGGCGATGCCCATCACCCCTGCCCAGATCACCAGTGCACCACCGGCCATCCACCAAAACAGCGTGGCGATGCTCTCGGCACCAGTGCCGCCGGGATTCAGCGCCGACTGCTGACCATCACAGGCGGCCAGCAACGCCGTTAGCGACAGGCCGAAGCCGCGCTGCCACTGCCGCGCTCGCAGGATGTTTTTGCTCAGCTGAAGCCACATGGTCCGGCTCGTCGAAGGTCTTCCGTCCGTGTGACCCACGACAAAGGCGAAAAGTTGGATGGCGGCGCGTGCCTTTCGCCCCTATCGAGGCGCGCAAAAAAAGCGGACTCTCTCGCCGCTGCGCTGGTCAAACGGGCACGCGCTTTGAAGTTCCGAGAGAGAAAAATGGATGCCGATCGCAGTCATAGACGCTATTTGCTGACGCTGACCCTGTTGTTTCTGCTGGTCTGGGGAGGCCTGGCCATCGCCCCGCTGGATCGTCATGACTGGCTGCTGGAAAACCTGCTGGTACTCGCGTTGGCCGTCGCCCTGCTACTAGGACACCGGCACTACCTGCCCTCACGCAGCGCGGCGACGCTGATCGTCCTTTATCTGTGCATCCACCAGCTAGGCGCGCATTACACCTATGCCAAGGTGCCCTATGACGTCTGGTGGCGGGCGCTGACAGGCGAGAGCCTGAACCAGGCCCTGGATTGGGAGCGCAACCAATTCGACCGTCTGGCTCACCTCAGTTACGGACTGCTGCTGGCCTACCCCATCCGCGAAGTGCTGATCCGCCTGGGCCTGCGCCCCGGTATCTGGAGCTTGGTGCTCCCGGTGGACATCGTACTTTCCACCTCGGCGGTCTACGAGCTGATCGAATGGTTCGGTGCAGAGACGCTTGACGGCGGGCAGGGGCGGACCTTCCTGGCCACGCAACATGATCGCTGGGACCCGCAGAAGGACATGGCCCTGGCGGCGGCCGGCGCGATAGTTGCCATGCTCTGCACGGCGCTGCTGTCGCGGCGAGCCAACCGGTCTGCCCGGCAGGCGCCGCCTTGACGTGTGAGCGGCTCAGGGGCGCGCGGAACTCTCGATACGCTCTACCGCGTCGTCTGCTTCGCGATCAGTGGTGATACCGATACGCCGTAAATACCAGAGATGCGCCAGGTGCGAGCAGCCCCAGCCAAGCAGCACGCCCAACGTGTTGGCCAGCATGTCACCCGGCGACGCTTGGCGATTAGGCAGTAAGCTCTGGCCGACCTCGATCAACAGGGCGGCGGCGAGACTCGCCCCTATGGCCCAGAACACACGCCACTGTGGGAATGCCAGGCGCAAGGTGAACATCAGGGCGGCAAAGCCGAGCATGTGATGCAGTTTGTCCTGCTGATCGAATACCTGAGGCACCGGTTCGGGCCGTAAACCGCTGAACAGGATGACCGCCAGAACCACGATGAACGGCAGCGCACGCAAGTAATTCATAGGCAAACGGGAACTCTCGCAGTGAAAGGAATGAGGAGATGGCTGGCAGGGCCCGAACGGGCTGATATCCAAAAGGGGGCATCGGTAACCGGCGGCGTAAGATAGCAGCCGGGTGACGCGTTGCGCACCGACCATGACTGTCTGGCTTGCACGCTATGGAGGTCGATTGGAGTCGATAGTTCGCTCCCGCCTGTAACAAATTGCACGAGGTTGGCCGGGCCGCAGGTCTCGCCCGGCACTTGGGGCACATTAAACGGAGCCGCGATCGCAAGGTCCGAGCTGATAGGATCTTTCAAAAGCTGCGGCGCTCGACCGTTCGCTCTCACGTTACACGCAACATGGGAAACCACCTTGACGCACCCCATTTCACCGCCTGGCAGCCTGCAGCGGCACCCGAACAGCGACACCCAGGCCGCCACCCTGACGATCGCCGGTGACTGGACGCTGAAGCACTATGCAGCGCTCCGGCGCGAAGTCGAGCGGGCCCGCCGCCAGGTCAGCGATTCCGACCAGGTCGATCTGAACCCAGTCGGCGAGCTGGACACCGCCGGCGCCGGACTGCTGGTCGAGCTGCTCGGACCGGCACGAATGGCCCGCCTACAGGATTGGGCGCCGCAGTTGCCAGTGGAACGGCAAGCGCTGCTTCGCACCGTCGCCGCCGCGCTGGATAAACCGGAAGCCGGACAGGCGCCGGCCACCAACGGGCTGGCCGATGTGCTGGCTCATGTGGGCCGCGCCGTCTCCGCCGTCTGGAATCAGCAGCGCACCCTGCTCGGCTTCATCGGCCTGACCCTGCAGACACTGTTTACCGTGATCCTCAACCCGCGGCGCTGGCGCGTGACCGCGCTGGTGGCGCATATCGAGCAAACCGGCCTGGATGCGATCCCCATCGTCGCCCTGCTGACCTTTCTGGTCGGCGCGGTGGTGGCCTTCCTCGGCGCCACGGTGCTGGCCGACTTCGGCGCGACCATCTATACGGTCAACCTGGTGGCCTTTTCCTTCTTGCGCGAATTCGGCGTGCTGCTGGCTGCGATCCTGCTCGCCGGGCGCACCGCCAGCGCCTTCGCCGCGCAGATCGGCGCGATGAAATCCAACGAGGAAATCGACGCCATCCGCACCTTGGGCCTCAGTCCGATCGAACTGCTGGTATTGCCGCGAGTGCTGGCAATGTTGATCACTCTGCCGATCCTGACCTTCATCGGCATTCTCAGCGGCATCGTCGGCGGGCTGGTGGTCTGCTCGTTGGCGCTGGACATCTCGCCGACCATGTTCTTCACCATCCTGCAGCGCGACATCCCGCTCAATCACTTTCTGGTGGGGATCGGCAAGGCGCCGGTGTTCGCCTTCCTGATCGCGGTGATCGGCTGCCTGGAAGGCTTCAAGGCCAGCGGCAGCGCACAATCGGTGGGCGAGCACACCACCTCCAGCGTGGTGCAGTCGATCTTCATGGTGATCCTGCTCGATGCGATCGCCGCGCTGTTCTTCATGGAGATGGGCTGGTGAGCACGAACGAACCCGTGATCCAGGTACGCGGTCTGGTCAACCGCTTCGGCAGCCAGGCGGTGCACGTCAATCTCGATCTGGATATCCGTCGCGGCGAGATCCTCGGCGTGGTCGGTGGCTCCGGCACCGGCAAATCGGTGCTGCTGCGCAGCATCGTCGGCTTGCGCCGGCCGAACGCCGGCAGCGTCAAGGTGTTCGGCGAGAATCTGCTAAAGCTTTCCACCCAGCGCCGTTCGGAAGTCGAGCGGCGCTTCGGGGTATTGTTCCAGCGCGGCGCCCTGTTCACCTCGCTCAACCTGCAGGAAAACGTCGCCCTGCCGCTGATCGAGCACATCGGCCTCAAGCGCGCCGACGCCGAACACCTGGCGCGGCAGAAGCTGGCGCTGGCCGGCCTGCCACCGGAAGCCGCCTGCAAGTACCCGGACGAGCTGTCCGGCGGCATGGTCAAGCGCGCCGCACTGGCCCGGGCGCTGGCGCTCGATCCGGAAGTGCTGTTTCTCGACGAACCGACCGCGGGCCTCGACCCCATCGGCGCGGCGGCCTTCGACCAGTTGATCCTGACCCTGCGCGATGCGCTGGGCTTCAGCGTGTTTCTGGTCACCCATGACCTGGATACGCTCTACACCATCTGCGACCGCGTTGCGGTGTTGGCGCAAAAACGTGTGCTGGTGGTCGATACCCTGGAGGCGGTCGCCGCCACCGACGACGAGTGGATTCGCGAATATTTTCACGGCCCGCGTGGCCGCGCCGCGCATGAAGCCGCGCTAAAGCTGGAGACTCCCTGAATGGAAACCCGTGCCCATCATGTCCTGATCGGTCTGTTCACTGTGATAGCGGTCGGCTGCGCGCTGCTCTTCGCGCTGTGGCTGGGCAAGTCCAGCATGGACCGCGAATACAGCTATTACGATATCGGCTTCAGCCAGGCGGTCAGCGGCCTGTCCAGCGGCAGCTCGGTGGAGTACAGCGGGATCAAGGTCGGTGACGTGACCGAGCTATGGCTGGAGCCGGATGACCCGCGCAAGGTCCGCGCGCGCATCCGCGTCTACGGCGGTACGCCTATCAAGCAGGACACCCAAGCGCGTCTGGCCCTGGCCAATATCACCGGCAGCATGGTCATCCAGCTGCATGGCGGCACGCCGGAAAGCCCGCGGCTGGAAGGCGACCGTAACGATCCACCGATAATCATCGCCGACCCGTCGTCGCTCAATGCGCTGCTGGAAAACGGCGAGGACCTGATGAGCAACATCAATAACCTGCTGCTCAGCGCCAACCAGATCTTTTCCGAGGAGAACACCACACGCCTGAGCCGCACCCTGGCGCATCTGGAACAGGCCACCAGCGTGCTCTCGGAGCAGCGCGGCGACCTCGCTCAGACGCTGCAGCAGTTCAACCAGCTGAGTCAGCAGGCCAACACCGTCATGGGCGAGCTGTCGAGCCTGGCGCGTAATGCCAACGGGCTTCTCGACGACCAGGGCCGCAGCGTACTCGACAGTGCAGCACAATCGATGAGCACACTCGATCGCACCACTACGCGCCTGGATACGCTGCTGGAAGAAAACCAGGGCGCGCTGAACAACGGCATGCAGGGCTTCAATGAGCTCGGCCCGGCGATCAACGAGCTGCGCAGCACGCTCGGCGCGCTGCGCCGGGTCACCCAGCGCCTGGAAGACAACCCGAGCGGCTTCCTGCTCGGCCGCGACAAACTGCAGGAGTTCACCCCATGAGCCTTCGCCGCCGCCCTTCCCTGCCTCGCCTCGCCCTGTTCGGGCTGCTCACGGCGCTCTCGGCGTGTTCGATATTGCCGAAGTCCGAGCCGTTGCGGATCTTCCTTCTGCCCACCACGACTCCGCCGCAGCAGACCAGTGAGCCGACGCTGCAGCATGCACTGCGCATCCACACCCCGCAGGCCAGCCGCGTCCTCTCCAGCCCTCGCATCGCCGTGGTGCCTCAAGGCAACGAGATCAGCGCTTACCAGGGCGCGCGTTGGAGCGATGCGGCACCGGTGCTGCTGCGCGATCGTCTGATCGAGGCCTTCCAGCGCGACGGCCGGATGCCCTCGGTCAACAACGAGGACGTCAATCTCTACGCCGACATCAGCCTGCACAGCGACCTGCGCGCGTTCCAGAGCGAATACGTCGATGGCAAACCACAGATCCTGATTCGTCTCGATGCGCGATTGGTGAGCAGGGAAAGCCAGCGCACGCTGGCCAATCGGCGTTTCGAAGTCCGCCAACCCAGCGCCGACCCTAGCGTGGAAAGCGTGGTCGAGGCGTTCGGCAAAGCCGGCGATGCGCTGAGCGGCGAGGTGCTCGAGTGGACCCTCTCTCACGCGAAGCAGATGCCGCAAAGCTGAAGCGTCCACCGCCCAGCTTCAATGCGGGCGCGTGACCAGAGCACAAGCCGCCCGCCTTCTACCGTTCATCGCACCAACTGGCGCAACGCTACAGCTCGCGTGCGGCGCGACGATAACAGCCCGGTCAGTGCCCCTTTCAACCGGGGCCGTAACTTTCTGAAGGGTGTTCCATGTCGCTGTCGCTGCGAAAAAAAATCGTGCTCTCCACTTGCGCCGCAGTGCTGCTCGCCGGCGCTAGCCAGTTGTGGCTGAACTTCAGGGAGAGTCGCAACAACCTGGAGAACCACATCGCCGAGCAGGTCGCCATCGCCAGCAAGACCTTCAGCGCCAGCGTGCGCTACTGGCTGCAGAGCAAGGAAGCGGCGTTGCTGTCCGTGCCGGCCGAAGAAACATCGGGACTGCACGATGCGCTGGTGCAGGCGAAGGTCGCCGGCGGGTTCGAGAATGTGTTCTTCGCTCGCGCCGATGGCAGCCAGATCAACGCCGACCGGGTCAGCCTGCCGGCGGACAACAACGATCCGCGCCGCTGGAAGTGGTATCAGCAAGCGCTGCTCATGCCGGGCGGCGTCTACATCTCCACGCCCAGTGTGGCGGCGGCGACCGGGCAGTTCGTGCTTTCGCTGGGGCGTACCCTGCAGCGCAACGGGCAAACGCTCGGCGTCCTGGGCGCCGACGTGGGCATGGGCGAGATTCTCAACCAACTGAAGCAGATCGAACTGCCGGGCAACGGCCTGGCATTTTTCATCGACAAGCAGGGCATCGTGCTCGGTCACCCGGATAGCGCCTACCTGGACAAGAAGGTGACGACGCTGTATCCGGCGCTGGATCAGGCAACGCTCGCGGCTCTGGTCGCCAACAGTGGCACCCGGCACCTGCTCGATGGCGATGGCAAGCGACTGTACGCCGCGCCGATCGGCCATGCCGACCAGGTGCTGGTCATGGTGCTGGACGAGGCAGTGCTTGCAGCGCCGCTGTACCGCCAGTTGTGGACAGGTCTGGCCGCCTTCGGTGTGATCCTGATCATCTCGTTGACCGCTATCGGCCTGCTGTGCACCTGGCTGCTGCGGCCGCTCAGCGTGGTGTCCGGGGGCCTGCAGCTGATTGCCGACGGCAACGGCGATTTGACCCAGCGCATTCCAGAAGCAAGCAACGACGAGCTGGGTAGCCTTGCCCGGCATTTCAACCAGTTCGTCGGCAGCCTGCATGCCCTGGTGGGGCACATTCGCCACCAGGCCGAAGAAATCGGCGACGAATCCGGTGCCGTGCTGCAGCGCAGCAGTCTGTCGGTCGCCGAACTCGGGCGCTTGCAGCAAGAGCTGGCGCTGGTCGCCACGGCGGTGACCGAGATGGCCTCGGCCACCCAGGAAATCGCCGGCAATGCCGAGCGTACCGCGCGATCGGCGCAGCAATCGACCCTCAACAGCCAGCAGGGGCTGGAACTGGTGCGCCATACCCAGCGTTCGATCACCGGGCTGGCCGAGGAGGTCTCGCAAGCCACCGGAGTCATCGCCGAGCTGAGTCAGCATTCGCAGTCGATTTCCGGCGTGCTCGCCAATATTCAAGGCATCGCCGAACAGACCAACCTGCTGGCGCTGAACGCCGCGATCGAAGCCGCGCGCGCCGGCGAGCAGGGCCGCGGATTCGCCGTGGTAGCGGACGAGGTGCGGGTTCTGTCGCAGCGCACGCATGCCTCGACGCAGGAAATCCAGGCGACCATCGCCACTTTTCAGCGCATCACGCAGAACGCCGTGGACAAGATGGACAGCAGCCGCGCGCTGGCCGAGCGCAGCGTAAACGACGCCCAGCAGGCTTCTACCGCGCTGGAGGAAATCACCCAGGCGGCACAGCAGATTTCCGATATGTCCATGCAGATCGCCGCTGCGGCCGAGGAGCAGTCCTCGGTCACCGAGGAGATCACCCGCAACGTGGTCACCATCAAGTCGCTGGGCGACACCCTGGCGGACAACTCGGTGGAAGGCGAACGGCAGGCACACCTCCTACAGGGGCATGCCAGCGAGCTGAACGACAAGGTCGGTCGCTTCATCCTCTGAGCCGCTCGCCCACCTGGACTATTCGTCGTCCCCCAGTGAATGGGTTGGATCGAAACGGCAACGGACCCTAGCCGTCTTTTCGGGCCGTCTCGGCCGAACCTGGGCGTTCAGGCGAAGGATGGATGTCCAGCTCGACCACCGAGCCAGGCGGGCTCGGCGCCTGCTCAGCGACAACGCTGAGCAGGCGCCGCTTCCGATCAAAAGCCGACTGAATCGCCGAGACGCGGGACGCCATTCGACGGCTGGCGATGCGTGCAGCCGGATCCTCACTGGCCATGAGTTCGAAGGAAAAGGCCGTCAGTGCCTCGGATAACTGGGAAATACTTTGCGCGGTGAGATTCATCAGCTCGGCGAGCTGTTCGTTACGGGTGTGCATTCCATTGCTACCAGTCGTGAATTGCGAGGCGATATTACTCAATTGTGCCAGCTGCGCCATCCATCCGTTGCACCGCTACGCGGGTGAGCCCATTGTGCGGCCCTGCGCTAAGGCGAGGCCATATCCACCCGGTCCTCCACCGCCGCACTGCCGTGCGATGTTCGGCCAGCGTTGCCTGTTCGACAGGGCTGCCTCAGACTTTCACATCGCTGCACATCTCCAGCCCATGCCTGGGAATTTTTATATTTTCAGCAGGTCTATCCTGCCGACATGCCAAGAGCCTGCTGCTCTGTAGCGCGCCAAGGAAGCCTATCATCATGCGCATACTCGTTACCGGCGGAGCCGGATTCATCGGCTCTGCTCTGATCCGCCATCTCATTCATGACACCGAGCACAGCGTCCTCAATCTGGACAAGCTGACCTATGCGGGCAATCTCGAGTCGCTGGCGGAAGTGGCAAGCAGTGACCGCTATCACTTTCTCCAGGCCGACATCGCCGATCGCGAGCGGGTGAGCGAAGCCCTTCTGGAATTCCAGCCGGATGCCATCATGCATCTAGCCGCCGAATCCCATGTCGATCGTTCCATCGACGGCCCGGCAGAGTTCATCCAGACCAATATCGTCGGCACCTATCAGTTGCTCGAAGCGTCACGTGCCTATTGGCAGACGTTGCCCGAAGCCCGCCGCGAGGCCTTCCGCTTCCACCACATCTCCACCGACGAGGTGTACGGCGACCTGCACGGCGTCGATGACCTGTTCACCGAGACCACTCCCTACGCGCCCAGCTCGCCGTATTCGGCCAGCAAGGCCTCGTCCGACCATCTG
>DPSI01000290.1 GCA_003527165.1 Pseudomonas sp. | reverse complement strand
GGCGCGCCCCGCGGCGAAGCAGGCCATAGCTCTGCCCGAAGCCAACAGCATTCGCCCCGAGGTCGGCCCCCCCCCCCCGTAGGGCCGAATTTATTCGGCCGCACACATGCCCTACGCGAATAGAAAGCTAAAAGGCCACACCGCGCTTTGCTCTTGTGGAGGCGCGCCCTGCGGCGAAACAGGCCGCAGGCCTGCCAATCGTGACCCTGATGGCTCTACTAAAGACCTGAAAACCAGCGCAGGCCTGCCGGCGATTGTTGGATCGGCTAAAATCCCGCGCCTGATATCAACCAAAGGCGCGCTGAGACTGTCTGACCAGCATTGCCATAGCCACGGCTCCCTTAATATGCCTTCCGCCCAATCTGCCGCAGAGCGCATCGCCGAACTGCGCAGCGAAATCGACGCCCATAACTACCGCTACTATGTGCTCGACGAGCCCAGCGTCCCTGACGCCGAATACGACCGCCTGTTCAACGAGCTCAAGGCGCTCGAAGCCGAGCACCCTGAGCTGGTCACCCCGGACTCACCCACTCAGCGCGTCGGCGGCGCGGCGTTGGCGGCTTTCGGCCAGGTACGTCACGAAGTGCCGATGTTGAGCCTGGGCAATGCCTTCGAGGAGCAGGACCTGATCGACTTCGATCGGCGCGCCCGCGAAGGGTTGGATCTGCCGGCAGGCGACCTTTTTGGCAACGGTGCCGAGCTGGAGTACAGCTGCGAACCGAAGCTCGACGGTCTGGCCGTAAGCCTGCTCTATGAAAACGGCAAGCTGGTGCGCGGTGCCACGCGTGGCGATGGAAGCACGGGCGAGGACATCAGTGCCAACGTGCGTACCGTCCGCAACATTCCCCTGAAGCTGCACGGCAGTGGCTGGCCGGCAGTATTGGAAGTGCGGGGGGAAATCTACATGCCCAAGGCGGGCTTCGAGGCCCTAAACGCGCGTCAATTGGAAGCGGGCGGCAAACCCTTCGCCAATCCTCGCAACGCCGCTGCCGGCAGTCTGCGCCAGCTGGATTCGAAGATAACCGCCAGCCGCCCGCTGGAACTGTGCGCCTATGGCGTCGGCCGCAGCGATGGTGACCTGCCGGACACCCACATCGGTATACTCGAAGCGTTGAAAAAGTGGGGCTTGCCGATCAGTCGGGAGCTCAAACTGGCTAAGGGCGTACAAGAATGTCGCGACTACTTTCACGCCATCGGCGAGAAGCGCGATGCCTTGCCATACGAAATCGACGGCGTGGTATTCAAGGTCAACTCGACCGCCCAACAGCGCGAGCTGGGCTTCCGGGCGCGCGAGCCACGCTGGGCCATCGCGCACAAGTTTCCGGCCCGCGAGGAAGTGACCGAGCTGCTGGATGTGGAGTTTCAGGTGGGCCGAACCGGCGCCATTACACCGGTGGCGCGACTGAAACCCGTGCAGGTTGCAGGCGTGAAGGTCTCGAATGCCACGCTGCACAACATGGATGAAGTAGCGCGTCTGGGCGTGATGATTGGGGATACGGTTATCGTGCGGCGCGCCGGCGACGTCATTCCACAGATCCTAGGGATAATCCCGGAGCGCCGTCCCGAGCACGCGCGCGAAGTCCATGTGCCCGAGCAATGCCCGGTCTGCGGCTCGGCCGTTGAACGCACCCAGCTGATCAAGCGCAGCAAGGGCAGGGAGTCGGTCAGCGAAGGCTCGATCTATCGCTGCGTCGGCCGCCTGGCCTGCCAGGCGCAGCTCAAGCAGGCGATCATTCATTTCGTCTCCCGCAGGGCCATGGACATCGACGGGCTGGGCGACAAGATCGTCGAACAACTGGTCGACACCGGATTGGTGAGCTCACCAGCTGATCTCTATTGCCTGACATATGAACAGGTTTTGGCGTTAGAGGGCTTCGCCGAGGTATCGAGCCGCAACCTGCTCAAATCCATCGACGCCAGCCGCACGCCGTCCTTGGCACGCTTCATTTACGCCCTGGGCATCCCGGATGTCGGGGAGGGCACTGCCAAACTGCTGGCGCGGGCCTTGGGCTCGCTCGATCGCATCAGCCGGGCGTTGCCGGATGTGCTGGTTTATCTGCCGGATATCGGCCTGGAAGTCGCCCATGAAATTCACAGTTTTTTCGAGGACGAGCATAACCAGCGCGCCATCGAACAGCTGCGCGAGCGCGGCGTGCAGTTGCAAGAGGAGGGCGACGTGCATCCTGAGTTCGCGGCCTGCGCGACGCTCGCCGGCCTGCTCGATAAACTGAACATTCTCTTTATCGCCGCCACCGGTGCCCAGCGCCTCGCCGATCGATTCGGCAGTCTCGAGGGCATCATCGCAGCTGACTGGCTCGATCTGCGGCAGGTCGAGCGCCTCAATGAAAAAGCGGCTCGCGCGTTACGCGACTATTTCGACGATCCATCCAACGCCGAGCGCGCCCGCACAATCGAAGCCCAACTACATGAGTTCGGTATGCACTGGCAAAGCGAACGAAAGGCGGCGCAGGGCTTGCCGTTGGCGGGCCAAACCTGGGTGCTGACCGGCACGCTCGAAAGCATGAGCCGCGACGAAGCCAAGGCAAGGCTGGAGGCGTTGGGGGCGAAGGTTTCGGGTTCCGTCTCCCCAAAGACCAGCGTAGTGGTCGCGGGGCCGGGCGCAGGGTCGAAGCTGGCGAAGGCCAACGAACTGGGCGTCGCGGTGGAGGATGAAGAGTCGTTCCTGCAACGACTCGCGGCTCTCGAAAACTGACCTCAAACATTGTCTCGCAGCATATTCTGATACACCGCGCCCATTAGCCCGAGGCGATCCTGCTCGGTGAGTTCGATGAATTCGATACCGGTGGCGAAATACGCCTGCTCCATCTGCTCCTGCTGGGTGGCGCGCACGATAGCCTTCAGATTGAGGTAGATCTCGATCCCGCCCGGTTCGACGCGGAATGACAATTTGATTTCATCTCCGCGGCTGGCAAAGGCGGCGTGGCTGATGATCTTGGCGCCGCCTAGGCTGAGGTCCGTGATACGTCCGGCGCTATTGCCGTTAGGTCCGTTGATCGCCGCGACCAAATCAATGCGCGCACGTGCCGATTTGCGGATGCGCATGGATTGCACCGTGTCTGGGTAGGCCAGGTGCAAATAAGGGAAGGGTGAGAGTTGGGTCTTCAATACCCGCGTGCGGTAAGCCAGCGCGTCCTGGCCGACGAAACCGCGCGCCAGAAAGACCTGCCCCTCACGCACAAAAAGCAATTTGCCGTTGGCATGCGGTGCGGTGACCAGCAGGCTGAACGGAGCGAGATGGCCAACCACCTTGACGGTGTGGCGCTCGGCGTTGTTCTCGTTCCAGGGCTGGATCTGCAGGTGATCACCGGGGTTCAGTTGCAGCTTGCTGGTGCTTTCCGCTTGGTCAGCCGTGGCATCCGCCTGCCCGAGCGGGAATTCCAGCGGAGGGGGCGCATGTTCTTCACGGAACAGGCCCTGACTGAACAGCTGCG
>DPSI01000162.1 GCA_003527165.1 Pseudomonas sp. | reverse complement strand
GGTCGGCGAGAAGCACCTGAAAATGGTGCTCAAGAGTGAATGCGGGTCGCTGACTCTCGATGGCATCGCCTTCAATATCGATCGTGATCTCTGGCCCAATCCCACAGTGCGCTGGGCTGATCTTGCCTACAAGCTGGACGTTAACGAGTTCCGTGGGCGTGAAAGCGTGCAGCTGCTGGTGGCGCATATCGCGGCGCGCTGACTTCGCTGGCCATCAGCGGCCACAGGTTCGTCCGGTGCCAAGCGATCGGCGATTACGCACGAACCGCCATGCAAGATCGGCTATCTGAATCAGCGGGCATTTGCCACGACGTGATTGATTGTTGCCCGTTCGGCACGCGCCTAGAGTGATTGGATTACAAAAACAATCCTCCGGAGCCCTGCGATGAGCGAAACGACCCGGCACCACCGTGCCTGCCACCTGTGCGAGGCCATCTGTGGTATGACCATCGAAACCCGCGATGAGCAGATCGTTTCCATCAAGGGCGACCCTCAGGACAGTTTCAGCCGCGGCCATATCTGCCCCAAGGCCGTCGCGTTGCAGGACATCCAGAACGACCCGGACCGCCTGCGCCAGCCCATGCGCCGAGTGGGCAGCGAATGGCAGGCGATCGAGTGGGACGAAGCCTTCGCGCTGGTGGCCGAGCGTCTGGCCGCGCTTCGTGAGCGCCATGGCAACAATGCGGTGGCGGTCTATCAAGGCAACCCCAGCGTGCACAACTATGGGTTGATGACTCACAGCAACTACTTCCTCGGTCAGCTGAAAACCCGCAACCGCTTTTCCGCCACCTCGGTCGACCAGCTGCCGCATCATCTGACCAGCCTGATGATGTACGGCCACGGCCTGCTGATCCCGATTCCCGACATCGATCACACCGATTTAATGCTCATACTCGGCGGCAACCCGCTGGCGTCCAATGGCAGCATCATGACCGTCCCGGACGTGGGGAAGCGCCTCAAGGCGCTGCAGGCGCGTGGCGGCAAGCTGGTGGTGATCGACCCGCGCCGTAGCGAAACAGCCGCCATCGCCGACCAACATCTTTTTGTCCGTCCCGGTGAGGATGCCGCGCTGCTCTTCGGCCTGCTCAACACCCTGTTCGATGAGGGCTTGGCGCGCGCGAGCCATCTGCCGGTCGATGGCCTGGACGAACTTCGTGTGGCGGTGGCGCCGTTCACAGCCGAGGTGATGAGCCGGCGCTGCGGCGTGCCGGCCGAGCAGATCCGGCAGCTGGCGCGCGATTTCGCCGCCGCGGACAAGGCGGTCTGCTACGGACGCATGGGCGTCTCGACCCAGGCGTTCGGCACGCTGTGCCAATGGCTGGTGCAGTCGATCAACCTGGTCACAGGCAATCTGGATCGAGTGGGCGGTGCGCTCTGCACCGAGCCGGCCGTTGATCTGGTGGCGAATACATCAGGCGGACATTTCAACCGCTGGCAGAGTCGCGTTTCCGGTTTGCCGGAATACGGCGGCGAGCTGCCGGTATCGGCGCTGGCCGAGGAAATGCTCGCCGAAGGGGAAGGGCAGATTCGCGCGTTGATAACGGTTGCGGGTAATCCAGTACTGTCCACGCCCAATGGACGTCAGCTGGAGCAAGCGCTGGACGGGCTGGAATTCATGCTCAGCGTGGATTTCTACATCAACGAAACCACTCGCTACGCCGATCTGATCCTGCCGCCAACGGCGCCGCTGGAACACGATCACTACGACACCACCTTCAACCTGTTCGCGGTACGCAACGTCACTCGCTTCAACGAGGCCGTGCTGACCAAGCCAGCCGGTTCGCTGCACGACTGGGAAATCTTCGTTGGCCTGGCGCAGGCCTTTGCCGCGCGTACCGGCGGCGATCTCAAGCCGACCGCTGCGCCTGAGCATATGATCGACCTGGGTCTGCGTGCCGGGCCGTACGGTGACAAGAGCGAACTGACCTTGAGCCTCTCCAGGCTGCGCGACTATCCGCACGGGCTCGACCTTGGTGCGCTAAAACCGAACCTGGCGGGGCGTTTGAAGACTGCGAATCAGAGGGTCCAGGCGGCGCCGGAGATGTTCATTGGTGACGTGCAACGCTTTGCTTCGGCGCCCCTGGCGCAGGCTGATCAGCTGGTGCTGATTGGTCGTCGTCATGTGCGCAGCAACAACTCCTGGATGCACAACTATCACCGCTTGATGAAGGGCAAGCCGCGTCATCAGTTGCTGATGAATCCCGCCGACCTGAGCCGACTCGGATTGCTCGACGGCCAACGTGTGCGGGTTCGCTCGCGGGTCGGGATGATCGAGGTTGAGGTCGCCGCCAGCGACGAGATGATGCCCGGTGTGGTCAGCCTGCCACACGGCTGGGGCCACGGGCGGCCCGGCGTGCGGCTGGACATCGCCAGCCGCCAGCCGGGCGCCAGTGCCAACGACCTCACCGATGAGCGCGAGCTCGACGCCTTGTCTGGAAACGCGGCGCTCAACGGTGTGCCGGTTCAGGTCGAGGCGGCTTAGCTGCTTCGAGGGGCGCGAGGGTGTCGGCGCTTATGCGGGGCGGAGCGTTTCCCCTTCACCCCTAGGGGCTGTTCCCGTTTCGTCATGGCCGAATAGGGCCGCTCTTTCGGGGTTGGGGAAGGATTCGGGAGAGCCGTAGGGTCGAACTTGTTCGGCCGTGGCAAATCTGCGGCCGAATGAATTCGGCCTACAGACTTGAGCGTTCCAGAATACAAACACAGCTGTTCGCCTCCTGACAGCGCCAGGCCGGCCAGGCCGAATTCCTCAGCTCCGCAACACCCCGTCACTGATTCGCCACCCAACGCCACCTCGACCGGGCAAACTCGTCGAAACAGTCTGTACTGAAGGATGTCCATAACGCATCCCACGCAGTCGAGGTTTTCATGACACAGCTTTTCCAGCCACTTACCCTGCGCCAGCTGACCCTGCCCAACCGCATCGCCGTTTCCCCCATGTGCCAGTATTCGGCTAAAGCCGGCATGGCCAATGACTGGCATCTGGTGCACCTGGGCAGTCGTGCCGTGGGCGGGGCTGGGCTGGTGATCATCGAAGCGACGGCCGTGTCGGCCAACGGCCGGATCTCGCCAGAGGACCTGGGCATCTGGACCGACGAGCACGTCGAACCGCTGCGGCGCATCACCCGTTTCATCGAGGCCCAGGGTTCGGTCGCCGGTATTCAGCTGGCTCATGCCGGCCGCAAGGCGAGTACCTGGCAGCCCTGGCTTGGGCGGCACGGCAGTGTGCCCATTGCGGCCGGGGGCTGGACGCCGGTCGGGCCGTCGACCATTGCCTTCGATCCGGAACATGCAGTGCCCACCGCGCTGGACGAGACGGGGATCAAGGAAGTCATCCAGGCTTTCGTTCGCGCCGCCGAGCGGTCGTTGGCCGCAGGCTTCAAGGTTGCCGAAGTTCACGCCGCGCACGGCTATCTGCTGCATCAGTTTCTCTCGCCGCTTTCGAATCAGCGGCAGGATGCCTATGGCGGATCCTTCAACAACCGTATCCGTCTGCTGCTGGAAGTGACCGAAGCGGTGCGGGCCGTGTGGCCGGACGAGCTGCCCTTGTTCGTCCGCCTGTCCGCCACCGACTGGGTGCAGGACGGCTGGAATCCTGAAGAAACCGTCGAACTGGCGCGGCGGTTGAAAACGCTGGGGGTCGACCTGATCGACGTGTCGTCCGGCGGTACCGCAGTCAATGCCGAGATTCCGGTCGGGCCGGGCTATCAGACTCAGTTCGCCGAGCAGGTACGGCGTGAGGCCGGCATCGCCACCGGAACGGTCGGCATGATCACCGAAGCGGTCCAGGCCGAGCACATCCTGCGCACCGGCCAGGCGGACCTGATCCTGCTGGCGCGCGAGCTACTGCGTGATCCCTATTGGCCGTTGCATGCAGCCGAAGACCTGCGTGACAGCTCGGTGCCTTGGGCGGCCCAGTACGTACGAGCCGCCCACCGCAACACGCCGATCCGCCAGGTTCCCGATTCGCTCGATTGAATCATCCATCCCTTTTCTCAGGCAGGTAATTCCATGAAGACCACCGGTTTGCTCGATCAATTGCTCAAATCTGGCCAGGATCTGTTGCAGAAGCAGCAGGGCTCGGCAACGCGCCCCGCGAATACTCAGGGCGGCGGCTCGCTCGGCGACATGCTCGCTGGCGCTGGTGGGCCGCTGGGCGGCATTCTCGGCGGCGGTGGCGGAGCCGGGCGTGGCGCGCTGGCGACCGGTGCGCTCGGCATGCTGCTGGGCAGCCGCAACGGCCGTCGCCTGGGCGGCAAGGCGGTTACCTATGGCGGCCTGGCTGCGCTCGGCATGCTGGCCTACAAGGCGTACGGCAACTGGCAGGCGCAGCAGGCCGGCACGGCGCAGACGAGCGCGACACGGGCCGAACCGAAAACGGTCGACCGACTACCGCCCGACCAGGCGGAGGAGCACAGCCAGGGCATTCTCAAGGCGCTGGTCGCTGCGGCCAAGGCCGACGGTCACGTCGACGATCAGGAACGCAAGATGATCGAAGCCGAGCTGGCCCAGCTCACCGATGACCCCGAATTGCAGCGTTGGCTCGAGGCGGAGCTGAACAAGCCACTGGACCCGGTCGACGTCGCCGCGGCCGCTACCACACCGGAGATGGCTTCGGAAATGTACCTGGCCAGCGTGCTGATGGTGGACGAGGAGCACTTCATGGAGCGTGCCTACCTGGATGAGCTGGCCCGGCAGCTGAAACTCGATGCCCAGCTGAAGGCCGAACTGGAAAGCCAGGTGCGCGGCGTCTCCGCCTGATCTCCCCCGAGGCGGCCCGAGCGCCGCCTTTGCTGGTGCCTCTACGATCAGATTGGCTTGACACTGCCTTCGCCAGTGGTCTCGTGTGGGCTGTCAGCCTCGACCTGCTGCGCTATAATCGCCGGTTTTCGCAACGTCCGATTGAGAGCTGCCTATCTATGGAAATCAACCCGATCCTCAACAGCATCAAGGACCTGTCCGACCGCACCCTGTCAATTCGGGGGTATCTTTGACTACGATCAGAAGCATGATCGTCTCGTCGAAGTAAACCGCGAACTCGAAGACCCCAACGTCTGGAACAACCCCGAGTACGCCCAGAACTTGGGGCGTGAGCGTGCGACTCTGGCCCTGATCGTCGAAACCATCGACGACCTCACCGGCAGCCTGGCCGACTCCCGCGACCTGCTCGACATGGCCGTCGAAGAAGACGACCAGAGCGCGGTGGACGATGTGGCCGCCGAGCTGGATCGTCTGCGCGGCATCCTCGAAGGGCTGGAATTCCGCCGCATGTTCAGCGGCGAGATGGACCCCAACAACGCCTATCTGGACATCCAGGCCGGTTCCGGCGGCACCGAAGCCCAGGATTGGGCCAACATGCTGCTGCGCATGTACCTGCGCTGGGCCGACAAGCACGGCTTCGACGCCACCATCATGGAACTGTCCGAAGGCGAAGTCGCCGGCATCAAGGGCGCTACTCTGCACATCAAGGGTGAATACGCCTTCGGCTGGCTGCGCACCGAGATCGGGGTGCACCGCCTGGTGCGCAAGAGCCCGTTCGACTCTGGCAACCGGCGCCACACCTCGTTCACCGCGGTGTTCGTCTCGCCGGAAATCGATGACAACATCGAGATCGAAATCAACCCGGCTGACCTGCGCATCGACACCTACCGCTCCTCCGGGGCCGGTGGTCAGCACGTCAACACCACCGACTCGGCGGTGCGTATCACCCACGTGCCGACCAATACCGTGGTCAGCTGCCAGAACGAACGTTCCCAGCACGCCAACAAGGACACCGCCATGAAAATGCTGCGGGCCAAGTTGTACGAGCAGGAAATGCAGAAGCGCAACGCGGCGTCCCAGGCGCTGGAAGACTCCAAATCGGACATCGGCTGGGGCCACCAGATTCGCTCCTACGTGCTCGACCAGTCGCGCATCAAGGATCTGCGTACCGGCGTCGAGCGCAGCGACTGCGACAAGGTCCTCGATGGGGATATAGACGAGTACCTGGAAGCCAGCCTCAAGCAAGGCCTGTAAGCCATATCGTGCATGAGCGCGGGGTGGGCGTAGGGTGGGCTTTAGCCCACCAGAACATGGCACAGGCATTGGTGGGCTGAAGCGGAACGCCGCCCGGCCCACCTACTCACTTGCAGCCCGCACGATCATCAGACATTAGCTAGCCAATTCATGGGTTAAAAAACGACCCACGCGACGGAATTACTGACCATGAGCGAACAACCGCTGAACCAGCACGCCATCCAAGAGGAAGAAAACAGCCTGATCCTTCAGCGCAAGGAAAAACTGGCCGCCGAGCGCGCCAAGGGCAACGTTTTTCCCAATGACTTCCGTCGCGACAGCTACTGCAACGATCTACAGCAGAAATATGCGGACAAGACCAAGGAAGAGCTGGCAGAAGCGGCGATCCCGGTGAAGGTCGCCGGTCGCATCATGCTCAATCGCGGCGCCTTCATGGTGCTGCAGGACATGAGCGGGCGCATCCAGGTCTACGTCAACCGCAAGACGCTGCCGGCCGAGACCCTGGAAGCCATCAAGAGCTGGGACCTGGGCGACATCATCGCCGCCGAGGGTACCCTGGCGCGTTCAGGCAAGGGCGACCTCTATGTCGAGATGACCGCCGTGCGCCTGTTGACCAAGTCGCTGCGCCCGCTGCCGGACAAGCACCACGGCCTGACCGACACCGAACAGCGCTACCGTCAGCGCTACGTCGACCTGATCGTCAACGAAGAAACCCGCCACACCTTCCGCGTGCGTTCGCAGGTGATCGGCCACATCCGCAAGTTCCTCAACGAGCGCGACTTCCTCGAAGTCGAAACGCCGATGCTGCAGACCATTCCGGGCGGCGCCGCGGCCAAGCCGTTCGAGACCCACCACAATGCGCTGGACCTGCCGATGTTCCTGCGGATCGCGCCGGAGCTTTACCTCAAGCGTCTGGTGGTTGGTGGTTTCGAGCGCGTGTTCGAGATCAACCGCAACTTCCGTAACGAAGGCGTTTCGACCCGGCACAACCCCGAGTTCACCATGCTCGAGTTCTACCAGGCCTACGCCGATTACGAAGACAACATGGACCTGACCGAAGAGCTGTTCCGCGAGCTGGCGCAGCTGGTCCTGGGCAGCACCGACGTGCCCTACGGCGACAAGGTCTTCCATTTCGGCGAGCCCTTCGCGCGCCTGTCGGTATTCGATGCAATCCTCAAGTTCAATCCCGACATCAGCGCTGCCGACCTGCAAGACGTCGACACCGCCCGCGCCATCGCCAAGAAGGCCGGCGCCAAGGTGCTCGGCTTCGAGGGGCTGGGCAAGCTGCAGGTAATGATTTTCGAGGAGCTGGTCGAGCACAAGCTGGAACAGCCGACCTTCATTACCCGTTACCCGTTCGAAGTCTCCCCGCTGGCGCGTCGCAGCAACGACGACCCGAGCGTCACCGACCGCTTCGAGCTGTTCATTGGCGGCCGCGAAATCGCCAACGCCTATTCCGAGTTGAATGACGCCGAAGACCAGGCCGAGCGTTTCCATGCGCAGGTGCGTGACAAGGACGCCGGCGACGACGAGGCCATGCATTTCGATGCCGACTTCGTGCGTGCCCTGGAGTACGGCATGCCGCCGACCGCGGGCGAGGGCATCGGCATCGACCGTCTGGTGATGCTGCTGACCGATTCGCCTTCGATTCGCGACGTGATCCTCTTCCCGCATATGCGTCCCGAGGTCTGACCTCGATCGTTGCTCCGCTCGGTGGTGTTGCCGAGCGGCGTCTGAGGCTGCCACCTGCACCGGCGGACGCGCCTGATCGGTTGCGCACGTAGCCGAACCCCGGATCGCGGCGCGTTGGCGACAGGCTCGATGGCCTGCGCGTCGCCGCCGGCCGGAAGACTTCAGATCGGTCGCCGGAGGCCGACACCTTCTCGGGGCCGGTGCGAGGTGTTGGTGAACTGAACACGGAAGACGAGGGCCCACTGATGTATAACTTGAACGCTACGGATCATCACTGACGAGGTACGGATGAATACCCGTAACAATCTCGATGAGTACCAAAGCACGGTTCGTGCGTTGTCTGATCGCATCGTCGAGGCGCAGACGCCGGTGCGGGTGCTCGATGCGGTGAAGTGGGACGACAACGTCCGGCAAGGCTTTTTCGCAGCCGGCGGGCGCGAGTTGCCGAAGGTTGATCGCGCCTATTACGAAAGCCGTCCGCTGGCCTTCGATTCCAGCGCCAAGAAGGAAGAATTCCAGAACATCGAGCGCGACATCACCCGTCAGTTGGGGCAATTCAACCCGGTCGGGCAGATCATGCGGCGCATGTGCAAGGAATATCGCATGGTGATCCGCATGCTCGAGGCTCGCGGCACCGCGGATTTTGGGCTGATCTCCCAGGAATTGTATGGCGCCGCGTCCGACGCGTTCCATGCCGGTGACCCGACGCTCGCCGATCTCGGCCTGATGCTTTCCGACTACCTGAACAACATCGCCGATCGCGGCGATCTAAAGGACGAAGCCAAGACGCTCAGCGCGCCGCAGGCGGTGGACATGCTGCAGTGCCGGCTGGACATGGTGTTCGGTGAAGGTGAGGGGGTGATCCGCGTGTTCGAGTCAGACGGCATCCTCGCCGACGCGGCAGCCGGTGCCGACTACATCAAGATCCGCAGCGATGCGATGTTCAACGAGCGCGACGTGCGCGCGTTGGAGGTTCACGAAGGCCTGGTGCATGTCGGCACCACGCTCAACGGCCAGAACCAGCCGATCTGCACCTTCCTCGCCAAGGGGCCGCCATCCTCCACTGTGACCCAGGAGGGTCTGGCGATTTTGATGGAAGTGATCGCCTTCGCCTCCTACCCGACGCGCCTGCGCAAGCTCACCAACCGTACCCGCGCCATTCACAAGGCCGAGGAAGGCGCCGATTTCCTGGAGGTCTTCGCCTTCTTCCGTGACCAGGGTTACGCCGAAGACGAGTGCTACAGCAACGCCAGCCGGGTCTTCCGCGGCTCGATTCCCCAAGGCCTGCCCTTCACCAAGGACCTGTCCTACCTGAAGGGTTTCATCATGATCTACAACTATATCCAACTGGCGGTGCGCAAGGGCAAGCTGGAACAGATCCCGCTGTTGTTCTGCGGCAAAACCACGCTGGAAGACATGCGTACGCTACGCCAGCTGGTGGAGGAGGGCATGGTGGTGCCGCCCAAGTACCTGCCGCAGCAGTTCCAGGACCTGAACGCCCTCTCGGCCTGGATGTGCTTTTCCAACTTCCTCAATCACCTGAGCCTGGATCGCATCGAAGCCGATTACGCCAATATTCTCTGATCCCGAACAACCGGATA
>DPSI01000164.1:4066-4724 GCA_003527165.1 Pseudomonas sp. | reverse complement strand
CGCTCTTCCGATCTCGCTGACGGCGACAGCGCGCCGTCAACCCTACTCTTCCAACTTAGAACGATGCGCGATAGTGCAGGGCGTAGCTTTCGATGCCATCGTTGGGGTTCTTGAGACCGGCGTTGGAATAGTGGATCGCCCGCACGCCGATCTCATGGCCACCGGCGAAACGCAGACCCGCGCCAAAGCGATCCTCGAACTGGAACGACGAGCCTAGATCGTTGTTTTCCACTTCGGTGTTCTCGAAAGCGGCGATGCCGATACCCGCCTCGAGGTAAGGCTTCACCGAGTCGCCAGCAAACTCGTAGACGAAGACCGGTGCCAGCGACAGGCTATGGTTGCTCGCGGTTTCGTCACCTTCCCAATAGGTGTATCCCGCATCCCAGTAACCGGTAAGCCGACCGATGCTCGTCTGGAACCAGCTGCGGTTGAAGTCCCACTGCGTACCGAGGCGATAGGTCATGGTCGATTCACCGGTTTGCCCCACGGCAGCGGTCAAATCCAACGCATGAACGGTAGCCACCTGACCCAACGAAACAGCGGCAATCGCAGCGAGGGAAATCAGTTTTTTCATTCGGAATTTCCTTATCGAAAAGTTGGCATCGCTTGTTGTTTTTCGAGCATTAACCCAAATACAGAAAGCAGGCGCAGCGGGGAG
>DPSI01000164.1:932-3864 GCA_003527165.1 Pseudomonas sp. | reverse complement strand
CCACCGTCCCGTATTCTCCCCAAAGTATCGGCAGTACTTTGACCAATCGAAGCGGATCGCCACTGCTCCAGAAGCGCGTCGCCGCGCCACCATCACCCAGTTGATTACGGGCCGCCAGTACCGTTTCGAGATGCCGCGCCACCGCCGCTCCGGTATCCACCAAGGTAACTGCCGACGGCAGCAACTCGGCCAACAGCGGCTTAATGAATGGATAATGAGTGCAACCGAGAATCAGCGTATCGCAGCCCTGCTCGATCAGGGGCTGGACGAATCCCTGCAACAACGAGCGCGTCGCTTCGGTATCAAGCTCGCCGGCTTCGATGCGCTCAACCAGGCCGGGACAGGGTTGGGTAATAACCCGAACGTCGCTGGCAAAGCGGTCCAGCAGGGCTGCGAATTTCGCGCTTTTGAGCGTACCGGTGGTAGCCAGTACCCCGACAACGCCGCTGCGAGTGGCCTGTGCGGCCGGCTTGACCTCAGGCTCCATTCCCACCATCGGGACATTCGGGTACAGCTCGCGAAGCTCGGCAATGCCTGCAGCGGTTGCCGTGTTACACGCCAGTACCAGCGCCTTGGCGCCCTGCCCCCGGAGGAAGGCGGCGATCGAGCGGCAACGCTCGCGAATGAATTCCGGGCTTTTTTCGCCATAGGGCACATGACCGCTGTCAGCCAGGTATAGCAATGATTCCTGCGGCAGCCGCGCGCGAATCTCCCGCAACACAGACAGGCCGCCGACACCCGAATCGAAAACGCCGATCGGCGCGTTATCAGCCATGGCAGCTACCGCAGACCGCGCAGGCCGGGTCCCGCCTGACCTTCAGCTCGCGGAATCGGCTGGACAGCGCGTCCACCAGCAGCAACCGGCCCACCAGCGGTTCACCGAATCCGGCGAGCAGCTTCAGTGCTTCGAGGGCTTGCAGGCTTCCCACCATGCCGACGAGCGGCCCTAGCACGCCGGCCTCGCTACAGCTCAGCTCGGCTTCGCTGCCATGACCGTAGAGGCAGTGATAACAGGGGCTGGTCGCGACCCGCGGATCAAACACCGACAGTTGCCCCTCAAGGCGTATCGCGGCGCCGCTCACCAAGGGCTTCTTGGCAACGACGCAGGCCGCGTTCACCGCTTCGCGCACGGCAAAGTTGTCCGTGCAATCCAGCACCAGATCCACCGCCGCGACTGCGGCCTCGAGGGAGTCAGCATCCATCGCGGCGCGATGCGGCACCAGCTTCAGCAACGGATTCAGCGACGACAGCCGTGCGATGGCCGAGTCCACCTTGTGCAGGCCGACCGACTGGGTGTCATGAGCCACCTGCCGTTGCAGATTGGTCAGGTCGACACGGTCGAAGTCGGCCAGATGCAGCTCGCCGACGCCGGCTGCGGCCAGATACAGTGCCACTGGCGAACCCAGTCCTCCCAACCCGACGATCAGCACTCGGCTCTGCTTGAGTTTCAGTTGGCCATCGATGTCGACCTGTTTCAACAAGATCTGCCGGCTGTAACGCAGCAGCTCCTCATCGCTCAGCATGTCGCTCTCCTAGATGATGGGGTCATGGCAGGCGGCCCAGACTGATGCGCTCATGCCCGCCCAAATCCCTGCGGCTTTGGACATCGGCAAATCCGCTTTCGACGAGCAGTGCTCGCACCGCCAACGCCTGATCGTAACCGTGCTCCAACAGCAACCAACCGCCACTCAGCAAGTGGATCGGTGCGCTCGCGATGATCTGGCGAATGTCATCGAGACCATCTTCACCGGCTACCAATGCACTGGTCGGTTCGAAGCGCAGGTCACCCTCCTGAAGGTGCGGATCATGCGCGGGAATATAAGGTGGGTTGCTGACGATCAGCGCGAAACGCTGCCCAGCGAGCGCGGAAAACCACTGGCTTTCATAGAACACGGCATTGCCGAGCCGCAACCGCTGCGCATTGCGTGTCGCCAGGTCGACAGCCTCGGCGACTCGATCGACCCCGGTGACTCGCCAGGTCGGCCGCTCATGAGCCAACGCCAAGGCGATCGCGCCAGTGCCGGTGCCGAGATCCAGTACCGCAGCCGGCGTCGCTGGCAACAGCTGCAGTGCGGTTTCCACCAACAACTCGGTATCCGGCCTGGGGATCAGGGTGTGAGGTGCAACCTCGAAATCGAGACTCCAGAACCCCTGACGGCCGAGAATATAGGCCACCGGCTCACCACGACGGCGGCGCGCCAGATCTGCGGTGAAACGCGCTTCGCATTCGGTCGACACCTCTCGCTCGGGCCAGGTACGCAAATAGCTGGCTGGCTTGCCCAATGCAGCGGCCAACAGCCACTCGGCATCGAGCTTGGCGGTCGGGGAGTCTGGCAGAGCAGCAGCACGTAGCAAGGATTCAATGGTGGCCATGTTGAGGTTTCCATAGGAACCGGATGGCAGGCACGGCATGCCAGTCAGCGGCGCATCGTTGCGCGGCGAGGCGCTTGTCGACCCGCCACAGGTTGCTGTCAATCGCCCAGAGCCGCCAGCTGGTCCGCCTGGTACTCCTGCAGCAACGGCTCGATCACCTGCTCGACTGCACCACCGATCACCTCGTTGAGCGAGTACAGGGTCAGGTTGATGCGATGATCGGTTACCCGCCCCTGCGGGAAGTTATAAGTGCGAATGCGTTCGGAGCGATCACCTGAGCCGACCAACAGCTTGCGCGTATCGGAGATTTCCTTGTGCGCGGCGCTGTCCTGCACGTCCTGCAGCTTGGCCGCCAGCCACGCCATGGCGCGGGCACGGTTCTTGTGCTGCGAGCGCTCTTCCTGGCACTCCACGACGATGCCGCTGGGCATATGGGTGATACGCACCGCCGAATCGGTCTTGTTGATGTGCTGACCACCGGCACCGGAGGCGCGATAGGTATCGACACGCAGATCGGCCGGATTGATTTCGATGGCGACCTGCTCGTCCGGCTCCGGCA
>DPSI01000164.1:0-704 GCA_003527165.1 Pseudomonas sp. | reverse complement strand
CCTGCTCGTCCGGCTCCGGCAGTACCGCGACGGTGCACGCCGAGGTATGAATACGGCCCTGGGACTCGGTTTCCGGGACGCGCTGCACGCGATGCGCACCGGACTCGAATTTGAGCTTGGCGAACACATTATCGCCCTCGACGCGCGAGATGACTTCTTTATAGCCGCCGTGCTCGCCTGGGCTTTCGGATAGAATCTCGACGCGCCAGCCTTGCCGTTCGGCATAGCGGGAATACATCCGGAACAGATCACCGGAGAAAATCGCCGCCTCGTCACCCCCGGTACCGGCGCGAATTTCGAGAAAGACGTTGCGCCCATCCTTGGGATCCTTCGGCAGTAGCATGCGTTGCAGGCGAGTCTCGATCTCCTCGAGCTTGCCGCGGGCTTCGGCCACCTCCTCTTCAGCCATCTCGCGCACGTCAGGATCATTGTCCTTGAGCAACGCTTGAGCGCCTTCGAGGTCGGACTGCATCTTGAGGAACTCGCGATAGGTGGCGATCACCGGGTCGATCTCGGCGTATTCACGCGAATAGGCGCGAAAACGGTTCTGATCGCTGATCACCTCGGCGTCGCCAAGCAACGCTGTCAGCTCTTCGAAGCGGTCCTGCAGAATGTCGAGTTTGTTGAGCAGCGACGCTTTCATGATTTGTCCGTGCTGTCCGGCAAGGCGAAGAGCTCCTGAACGATGCTCAGTGCCTCCACAC
>DPSI01000001.1 GCA_003527165.1 Pseudomonas sp. | reverse complement strand
ACTGCAGCGACAGTGCATGCTCGATGCCTCAGCGCAACGCCCTTTATTCACGGAGCTGAAGCAAGAGCTGGAAACAATCCTCGGTTCCGGCCAGTTAGTTGCATGAGATTGCCGACTATTCACTACGCCGACGGCAATCTGACGCTATGTCTCCTTCCGATCCTAACTCCACCGACGACCTCGGCCGCTACCCGGCCTCCGACAGTACCGCAGCGCTCGGGCATGACCCGTTCATCATCGGCCTGAAGCAACGATTGCCAGAAGAGCTTCGAGAGACCTTCACTGACCAACAACTGGCGGGGCTTCGCAGCGCCTTCGCCACACGCTCATGGGCGCGGCACAAGATCGACCTGCGCGGTACTTTCAATCTATGGAACAACCAGTACTATTTCGTCCTGGTCGGTGGTCGCAACAAGCGAAATTTATCTCGCGGGCAACGCAACCTGTCGCTGGCGGCCAAGGCCAGCGCGATCACGTTGTTTCTGTTTTTTTCCGTACTGGTGGGGCTGGTCGTGCTGTACTTGCTCAAATCCGCGCTTGGCATCAATCTGCTGCCCAACTATTCGCTCGGCCTATGGGATTGGTTCAAGGGGCGTTGATTGCCAAGCACGGCCTCGGGCCCATTCAAGCTTGGACAACCCAAGACGGGGCCGACGTGCGAAGCGCCGCACCGCCCCAAGCCTACCGAAGCAGCTACCGACGCCATGCCGATTCACCAAGGCCGACCCACGTCGCCGAATGCTGACTAGACTCTCTGAGACCATGGTCTTCGAGGTGTCTATGAATGACGAGCAAGAGGGTAAACCACTTACTTTGCGACAAATGCTGCAAAGCGTTCTGGCCGGTGCGCTGGGCGTGCAGAGCGGGAAGAACCGCGCGCGCGACTTCACTCAGGGCAAGCCCAGCCACTTCATTCTGCTGGGTGTGGGTTTCACTGTGGCGTTCGTGCTTGTGATTCTCGGCGTGGTCAAGCTGGTGCTGTATTTAGTGGGGCTGTGACCAGCCCCCTCCTCTGCTTCTATTGATGGCTGACCCAGAAAACCGCCGTTGCAACCGCCAAAACTATCAGGACGAAGATGGCGGTAGCATCCGCCCTACTGTCGTTACCGCGGTGATTGGAATGCTCGGACACGGCTGTTCTCCTTGTTATTGAAGCTCGCGTTGATGCAGTTAAGACCACGCAGGCAAGGCGCTCAAGGCTAGGGGCCTAAATACCGAAAAAGCGGTGTTTCGTTCTAAACATATTCCCAAACATCACTTTTGCGCATAACCGCTAGCTGGTATCTTGCCGCCCTCCCTGAATGGGTGCGCGGCCGTGCGCGCAACAAGCTGTAGACAGCCCTGAGAACAGGACATCCCATGTACGTTTACGACCAGTACGACCAACACATCATCGAGGATCGCGTCCGCCAGTTTCGCGATCAGACCCGCCGCTTCCTGGCGGGCGAGCTCGGTGGCGAGGAATTTCGCCCGCTGCGCCTGCAGAATGGCCTGTACATTCAACGCTATGCGCCCATGTTGCGTATCGCGGTGCCCTACGGGTTGCTGTCTTCGACCCAGGTGCGCAAGCTGGCTGAAATCGCTCGCAACTATGACAAGGGCTATGCCCACATCAGTACCCGGACCAACGTACAGTTCAACTGGCCGGAGCTGGAAGATGTTCCGCAGATTCTGGCCGAACTGGCGACAGTGCAGATGCACGCGATCCAGACCAGCGGTAACTGCATCCGCAACACTACTACTGACCAGTTTGCTGGCGTGGCCAAAGACGAACTGATCGATCCGCGCCCCTGGTGCGAGATCATTCGCCAATGGTCGACCTTCCATCCAGAGTTCGCCTTCCTGCCGCGCAAGTTCAAGATCGCCGTGAACGGTGCCGTCAGCGATCGCGCTGCCATCGAGGTGCACGACATCGGCCTCGAAGCGGTTAAGAACGAAGCCGGCGAGCTGGGCTTCCGCGTGTCGGTTGGTGGCGGCCTGGGTCGTACGCCAATCGTGGGCAGCTTCATCAATGAATTCCTGCCCTGGCAGCATCTGCTGACCTATCTTGACGCCATCTTGCGCGTGTACAACCGCTATGGACGCCGCGACAACAAGTTCAAGGCCCGCATCAAGATTCTGGTCAAGGCCCTCACGCCGGAAGTCTTCGCCGAGCGCGTCGAGGCCGAATGGTTCCATTTGAGGAACGGATCGAGCACCCTGACCGAAGCCGAGGTAGAGCGCGTCAGCAAATTCTTTGTCGATCCGGCCTACAGAGCGCTGGAAGACCAGAGTGCCGCCCTCGCTCAGCTCGATGCCGAGCACCCCGGCTTCGCCCGCTGGCGCCAGCGCAACGTGGTAGCACACAAGAAACCCGGTTACGCAGCTGTCACGCTATCGCTGAAGAGTACCGGCGTGGCGCCGGGCGACGTGACCGACCAGCAGCTCGATACAATCGCCGACCTGGCCGATCGTTACAGCTTCGGCGAAGTGCGCAAC
This sequence comes from Pseudomonas sp., assembly GCA_003527165.1. GTDB lineage: Bacteria > Pseudomonadota > Gammaproteobacteria > Pseudomonadales > Pseudomonadaceae > Stutzerimonas. The sequence goes on along the minus strand of DPSI01000001.1, from coordinate 4,248 downwards.
TCTCACGAGCAGAACATGATCCTCGCCGACGTCGAGCAATCGCGTCTGTTCGAGCTGTGGAACGAGCTTCGCGAGTTGGGCGTTGCGACGCCGAACATCGGTTTGCTGACCGATATCATTTGCTGCCCTGGCGGGGACTTCTGCTCGCTGGCCAACGCCAAGTCGATCCCCATTGCCGAAGCCATCCAGCGCCGCTTCGACGATATGGATTATCTGTTCGACATTGGCGATATCGATCTGAACATCTCGGGCTGCATGAACGCCTGTGGACACCACCACGTCGGTCACATCGGCATTCTCGGCGTGGACAAAAAAGGCGCCGAGTTCTACCAGGTATCCTTGGGCGGCAGTTCCGGTCGCAATGCGAGCCTCGGCCAGATACTCGGCCCGTCCTTCGCTCAAGACGTAATGCCCGACGTAATCGAAAAGATCATCGGCGTCTATGTGGAGCAACGCACAGAAGATGAACAGTTTCTCGACACTTTCCGCCGTATTGGCATCGACCCCTTCAAGGAGCGTGTCTATGCAGCGAATCATTAAGGACGGCCAGGTCATCGATGAAACTTGGCATTTGCTGCCCAAGGACGTGACCCTCGACGGGTTGTCCAACTGTGACGATCTGATCGTGCCGTTCCAGCTGTGGCTCGATCATGCCCATGCGTTAAAAGCGCGTGACGGCGGCCTTGGCGTCTGGCTGGACGCCGACGAAGCCGTGGAAGACATCGCCGATGACCTGAAACACTTTCAGGTCATCGCGCTGAACTTTCCTGCCTTCACCGACGGTCGCCACTATTCCAGCGCACGCCTGCTGCGCGAGCGCTACGGCTATAAAGGCGAGATCCGCGCGATCGGCGACGTGCTGCGCGACCAGCTGTTCTACATGCGCCGTTGCGGTTTCGACGCCTTCGCCGTGCGCGCTGACCGCGACCCCTATGATGCGCTGGAAGGCCTGAAAGATTTCTCCGTCACGTACCAGTCCGCCGCCGACGAGCCGCTGCCGCTGTTTCGCCGCCGGCAAGGCTGAAATCACGGTGAGTCGCTGCCATAAAAAAACCGCCTTTCGGCGGTTTTTTTATGAGTACATCCAGAAGTTGGGATGCTCGACCTGAATGGTTTCGGCCGGCTGCTTCTTGCCGAATGCTTCCTTGATTTTCTCTGCCAGTGCTTTCATGACCGATTCCTGTTGCGTTGAGAGTGGCGTTAGCTTCTCTCAATCGATCGACGCAACGAAATCGGTTTTAGCTATGCGATCGATAGCTACTCAGCCGAAGCCGCCCAGGCGACGGAAACCGTCGATCAGTCAAGCCGCACCAGCATTCGGCCGGTCTGCTGACCCAACAGGATTCGCTCGATGGCGGCAGGCAGCTCTTCTAACGAAATCTCCTGCACCAGCTCGTTCAGGTTCGGCAATTTCCATTGCACCGACAGCCGGTCCCACATCAACGCCTTGACGACCAATGGAATTTCTACAGAGTCGACACCCAGCAGATTTACGCCGCGCAGAATGAACGGCATCACATTGGCCTGAAAATTCGTTCCGGCCGTCAGGCCGCAGCAGGAAACGCTGGCACCGCGCCGAAGTGACTTGACGATGTTGAACAGAATGTCGCCGCCGACGGTGTCAACCGCGCCCGCCCATTGTTCCTTGAGCAGCGGCTTCTCCGTGCCCGCCTGGAGCGCGCCACGCTCGATGATCTGCGTGGCGCCAAGCTTGCTCAGAAAATCGGCTTGGTCGGCCTTGCCTGTCACCGCAGCCACGTCGTAACCAAGACGGGACAACAAGGCGACCGCAATGCTGCCGACGCCGCCGGTAGCGCCGGTCACCAGCACGGGCGCATCGGTCGGTTCGAGGCCGGCTTGCTCGAGCTTGTCTATACAGAGGGCAGCGGTAAGCCCTGCCGTTCCGAGGGCCATAGCCTCACGCAAGGAAAGCCCCGCTGGACGCTTGATCACCCAGGCCGCCGGCACGCGGATGTACTGGCCAAAGCCGCCCGCCGTGTTCATGCCCAGGTCATACCCGGTCACGATGACTTCGTCGCCTTCGGCCAACTCCGGAACACTCGACTCGGCAACCGTGCCTGCCGCATCGATGCCCGGGGTATGTGGGAATTTGCGGGTGACACCCCGGTTGCCGCTGGCGGACAGGGCATCCTTGTAGTTCAGCGATGAGTAGCTGACGCGAATCAGCACCTCGCCAGCCGGCAGTTGGTTGACGTTCCGCTCGACGATACGGGTTTCGAAACGGCCGTCCGCATTTTCGCTGGTCTGCAGTGCCCTGAAGCTTCCCATCAGTTACTCCTTATTGCCAGAATCGTTGTTCATTGAGCCGCGTCCAGCCTTTCAGCACACCATGCTCCAGAGTGGCGCTGGCCGCCATGCCGAATCGCTCAGGTAGACTCTTTTTCTCTGCGTAATGCAGCTGGAACAGGTCCGCCTCACGAGCCCGAGAGGCCAGGTATTCGTCGCTGGTTTTCAATTCGTCAACGAGCTGCTTGCCAAGGGCCGCGATGCCGAGCCAGACCTCACCGGTGGCGACTTCGTCGATGGATAGTTGCTGGCGATAGCGTGCGACGAAATTTTTGAACAGCTCGTGAGTGGTTTCCAGATCGTCCTGAAATTTCTCCCGGCCCTTTTCGGTGTTTTCACCGAAGACCGTCAGGGTGCGCTTGTACTCCCCGGCGGTTAGGACTTCGACGTCGACATCATGCTTTTTCAGCAACCGATGAACGTTGGGCAGCTGCGCAACGACACCGATGGAGCCGAGGATGGCAAAAGGTGCGCTGAGAATCTTCTGGCCAATACACGCCATCATGTAACCGCCGCTTGCAGCGACCTTGTCGACACAAACGGTCAACGGCACACCGGCATCGCGGATGCGAACCAGCTGCGAGGCAGCGAGTCCATAACCGTGGACCATGCCGCCACCACTCTCCAGACGCAGGACGACCTCGTCCTTGGGTGTGGCCAGGGTCAGCAGCGCGGTGATCTCATGACGGAGGTTCTCGACCGCAGACGCCTTGATGTCGCCATCGAAATCGAGCACGAAGACCCGAGAACGGCTTTGCGGACTTTTCTTCGCTAGCTTGGCGGCCTTGGCTTCACGCTTTCGCTGCAGTTTGAGCTCATCCTTATCCATCAAGGTTTGTTCGAGACGCTCACGCATCGATTTGTAGAAATCGTTGAGTTTGTGGACCTCCAGGTGGCCACTCGCCTGTTTGGTCCTTCCGCGCCGCAGCGTGGCGATTGCGATCAGCACCACCAGCACAGCGGCCACCAGCGTTACGGTCTTCGCCAGAAAGCTTGCATAATCAGCAAGAAATTCCACAGATCCCCCTCGGATTAACTCGGTCGCCAGCAGAACGTTCAACATGGCGTAACCGGTCAAGCATACCGATTGCACGACTATTTGAGCCAGCAGAAGCCAATTCAAACAAACGTATGATTTATCGTTGACACTCCATGATGATTCCCCCTACGCTCGCGAAAACAGGGTCCGGAGCCACACATGGGCAGCATCTACCTGATCAGACATGGTCAGGCGTCATTCGGCGCAGAAAATTACGATGTCCTGTCGCCGCTTGGCTTTCAGCAATCCGCCGCTCTGGGTGACTACTTGGACCAACTAGGTGTGCGCTTCGACCGCTGCGTAAGCGGAGAGTTGAACCGGCAGCAAGATACCGCAAGAGCGACCCTTGCCAGGATGGGCCATCACCCAACCGATCAGCCTCCGACAATCGAGATCGACTCGGCATTCAACGAGTTCCTAGCCGATGAGGTGATCCGTGCGCACATGGCCGACCTGCTGGCCGTCGAGCCCGATGCGATGCAGATCTTCGGTAATGCCAGCAATCACCGGGCCGAATTCCAGCGCCTGTTCAGCTACGTGATTGGGCGGTGGGTTTCCGGCGAGCATGAAAAGGAAGGCCTGGAAAGCTGGCAGAGCTTCATCGATCGGGTCCAGGGCGGATTGAACCGTTTGCTCGATCAGGCGAGCAAAAAGGACCGTATTGCGGTCTTCACGTCTGGCGGGACCATCACCGCGCTGCTTCAATTGATCATCGGCGTGCCGCCTATCAAGGCATTCGAATTGAACTGGCAGATCGTCAATACCTCACTCAGCCGGCTGACGTTTCGCAACCAGGATGTGGCGCTGGCTTCGTTCAATAGCCATGTACATCTGGAACTGCTGAAGAATCCGGAGCTCGTCACCTATCGATAGGCTCCAACCCACTGCAGCCCATGCTGCAT
>DPSI01000444.1 GCA_003527165.1 Pseudomonas sp. | reverse complement strand
CCTCTACGGCCTGTTCCAATTTCTTCACGATGGCCGGATCCATGTCCGCCGGGCCGACGATGGCGCGCCATTCACCGAGGGTATAGTCACTGCCGATAGCCTCCTTCAGGGTCGGCACGTCCGGGAAGCTCGGGTTGCGCTCGGGTGCCATGACGGCGATGCTCTTGGCCTTGCCGGCTTCCATCATCGCTCGCCCTTCTGGGACGGAGGAGGGAACAATATCAACGCCTCCCGCAGCCAGTTCGGCCAATGCGGGCGCTGCGCCCTGGCTGGGAATCCAGGTGACTCGGCTGGTATCGATGCCCTGATCTACCAGCAGACCGGCAAACGCTACATGCCAGATACCGCCGACACCGGTGCCGGCTCCCTTAAAAGTGCCCTCAGACTCCGTCTTGATTGCCTCAAGTAGCGCACCAGCGTCGTCATACGGTGAATCAGCACTGATCTGCAAGCCGGAATAGTCATAATTGACCATGGCGATAGGTGTGAAATCAGTCCGTGAGAGCTGGGTATGGCCCATCCAGTGAAGCATCGACACCGCGGTCGTGGCGAGGCCGAGGGTGTAACCGTCAGGTTTGGCACCAGAGATGGCTGCATGCCCGACAATACCATTGCCACCAGCACGGTTGACCACGTTTATCGTCGTGCCGAGTTCGTCCTGCAAGACATTGGACAGTGCGCGTGCGACGGAATCGCTACCGCCACCCGCGGCCCAGGGCACGATCAATGTGATGGGTTTGTCTGGATAATCCGCCATTGCCAGCAGCGGCGATGCGAGCAACACGGAAGCGAGGAGGGGACGGATGGGCATACGCGTGGAATTCATCATGAGCACCTATCGAATTATTGTTGTGGCGATGGGCTGTTCATCCTTGGGCATTCTGGATGGGTGATAAAGCGCGCCTGGATATGGAACTTTGCTACCGGGCAGCATTGAAACTATTCAACCCGGTTGCTATTTGTCTAATGAGCCCTTCTTATCAATTGATAACCAAGGTTAACCCTCGCTGTCTTTTGTTCAGAAAAGATCAGGGGGGTGCGTAGACACTACAACGCCGCGCTAGGCGCGGCGTTGTGGCGGAAACCTGGCTGGGCTGCGGGGCTATCAGAACGGACAGTCCAGCCCACCGTCTTGTGCAGCACCACGGACCGATGCCAGAACGTCGACCGGCAGCGGAATACCTTCCTCAAGATACTGTCTGCGCCGCGCGATGCCGGCATGCCCCGGCATGCGCACTGGCCGGCCAGCCTCGCGAGGACGACTGGCGAGGCAGCGCTGGACGAAATAATCCATTTCTGCCCTGAAGGCATCCAATCCACCAAAAAACGTCGGGTCCAGTGTCAGCACGCATACCGCCGCGCCCCATTGGCTGACGCCGTCACGACGACCGAACCCACCCAGGCCGGCGGTCAGCGCTTCGACCATGATGCCCAGGCCAAAGCCCTTATGACCGAATTCCAGACCGCCCAGGGGTAGGATGCTGCCTGGCGGGTCAGTGAAGAACGCCTCTGGATCTTGAGTCAGGCTGCCGTCATTGGCTTGTATAACGGGATGATCAAGCTGGCCACCGACCTGGCGGGTCTTGTTGACCAGCCCATTGGTAATGGTGGACATGCTCACATCGATCAGAATCGGATCGCCACTGGTGGGAATGCCGATTGCCAACGGATTGGGCGTATATACCGGGTCGAGTCCGCCATAGGGCGCGACGGAAGCGACCGCCGGGTCGGAAGTAAGCACGATCGGTACCAGCCCCTGTTCGGTAGCTGGCTGCAGGTAAGAGGCGAGGCAGGCGATGTGATGCGAGCGGCGAATATTCGCTACACCGACGCCAAGCGTCTTGGCTGCGGTGATGGTGAAATCCAGCGCCTGGCTGACGGCGTATGGCCCCAGCAGGTAATCGGCATCGTAAAGCGTGGCGGCCGGCGACTGCTGGACGACCTGCAGGCTGGCCGCGTTGACCTTGGCATGGCCTGAGCGAATATCCTTGAGATAACCCTGCGCAAGTTTCACCCCATGAGTGTGATGTCCCAGCAGGTCGCCTTCGGTCAGGACTTTCGCAACGGTACCGGCGACATCCGATGAGGCGCCTTCCTGCCGGAAAAGGCGTTCGATCAGCTGTTCAAGGGCTATGGCATCTACCTTCATTGATTTTCTCCTTGAACGACGGGGGCCGCCGGACTCGTGCGTTTGGCCAGAAATTTTGACAGCAGCGGGAACAAGGCGATGAGCAGAACCAGACAGCCCAGCGCCGCGCTGATCGGTCGTTCGACGAAGGCGAGAACGCTGCCGTTGGACTTGAGCATCGAGGTCATGAAGTTGTTTTCCAGCACGCCGCCCAGTACCAGCCCGAGAATCGCCGGTGCGACCGGGAAGTCGGCACTGCTGATGAAGTAAACGGCAATGCCACTCAGCAGCATGATCCAGATATCGGTCGCCGAGTTGTTGATGGCAAAGGCGCCGACAATGCAGAAACAGAGAATGACCGGCATTAGCAGGCGTGCCGGCGTGACGGCGAAGATGTGAGCACTGCGAATCGCCAGATAGCCAATCGGGATCAGGATCAGGTTAGCGACGAAGAACGCAGTAAACAGGCCGTACACCATTTCGCTGTTGTTCATGAAAATGGTCGGGCCTGGATTCATGCCCTTCATGTACAGCACGCCTATCACGATCGCGGTGATCGAGTCGCCGGGGATACCGAATACCAGCGCCGGCACCCAAGCCCCGCAGACGGCGGAGTTGTTCGCGCTGCTGGCATCGACGATGCCTTCCATGTGGCCTGTGCCGAACTTTTCCGGCTCTTTCGAGCGTTTCTTGCTGATTGCATAGGTGATCCATGCGGCGATATCCGCGCCGGCACCGGGAAGCGCACCGATCAGGGCACCCAGAGAGCTGCCACGGATCAGGTTGCGCCAGTAGCGCTTGAGGTAGTACGGGACTTTTCCGAACACCGTACCCTGTTGCGGAACGCTCCGTTTCTCCGCTTCGCTGGTTGCGCCGTGCCGGTTGGCGAATAACTTCATTACTTCGTTGAGAGCGAAGAATCCGATCATTACCGGGATGAAGTTGATACCTGCGAACAGGTCGGGCACATCAAAGGTGAAGCGCGGTGTGCCGCTGATCATGTCCAGTCCGATGGTGGAGAGCAGCAAGCCGACCATCAGTGAAAGAAAGGCTTTCACCAGCGAGCCCTGCGAGACGAACACAGCGCTGCTCAGCCCGAGAATTGCTAGCCAGAAATACTCGAATGAACTGAAGTTGAGGGCAAATTCCGCAAGTTTCGGCGCAATCATTACCAAGACAATGGTTCCGGCCAGCCCGCCGGTTACCGAGCACACCAGATTGACGCCCAGGCATTCACGCGCACGCCCCTTGCGACCGAGCGCGGCGGAGTCACCAACGTACGCTGCCGAAGATGGTGTGCCGGGAATGTTCAGGTAGGCGCCGGGGATATCGCCTGCAAAAATCGCCATCGCTGCAGAGGTGATGATCGCGGCGATGGCCGCAACGGGGTCCATGTAGAACGTAATGGGTACCAGCAGCGCAACGGCCATGGTCGCCGATAAGCCGGGAATGGCGCCGACAAAGACACCAAACAGGGCGGCGAGTACCACGACTATCATGGTTTTTAGATTGAGGACTAGTAACAGGCCGTCAATGAATTCTGGCATGTCCGTACTCCTAGATGCCTAGCATGCCTTGTGGCAGCGGAACCGAAAGCAGATTGGTGAAGGCGTAATTGATGATCAGCGCCGCAACGGCAGAGATAATCAACGCAGGCAGCAGGCGAACACCACGTAGGCAGAACAGGACGAACATGATCAGCGCCATGCTAAACAGCGCGCCTAGCGTGTCGCTGAAATAGATGTAGCCAACAACCATGGCGCAGGGGACGAAGGGCAGTAGCCAACTCGCGCTAGGGCGCGGGAGCAGGCTGGATGCGCCGTTTTGACCTGCTTCACCAACAATCTGGCGAGTAGCGCCAAACGCCAACAGCAGGCCGCCGACCGCCATGCCTGCACCAATCAGGATGGGAAACAGGCCCGCACCGTATTGCAGGCTGCCGACTTTCGGAAATTCCTGGGACGCCAGGATGACGGCGATGCCCAGGGCCAGGAAAACCAGGCCAAGAGATAGATCTTTCATCGTTCTGCCCTGCGCTCGAAAGGATGAGCGTAAACGCGATGTGCTGAAACCGGCGCCAGGGGCGCCGGTATGTATTCGGCTATCGCCTGTTTACTTCTTCAAGCCGATTCCTTCGATGATCCGACCCATGTAGGCGTCGTTTTCGGCGAGGAAGGTCTTGAAGTCATCAGCGTTGCGCCATTCCATGCCGAAGCCCTGCTTGGTCATGAAATCTTGATAAAGCTCGCTCTTGTAAGCCGCTTCTAACGCTTTTTCGAGCTTGGCTACGACAGCCGGGTCCATGTCCTTAGGACCGGCGACGCCACGCCATTCACCCAGTGAGTAGTCGCTACTCAGAGTTTCCTTGATGGTTGGGATGTTCGGAAAACTGGGGTTGCGCTCAGGAGAAACGACTGCCAGTCCCTTGGCTTTGCCCGCATCGATCATGGCGCGCGCTTCGGGTACTGACGACGGGACGATTTCCAGGCCGCCGGCTGCCAATTCGACCATCGCTGGGGCAGCGCCCTGGCTTGGAATCCAGGTGACCTGATCGGGAGCAATGCCTTGGTCCATCAGTAGACCCGCGAAGGCCACGTGCCAGATTCCACCCATGCCAGTGCCGGAAGCCTTGAACGTACCCTTTGGCTTTTCCTTGATGGCGCTAAGCAGCTCCGTGATGTCGTTATACGGAGCGTCAGCGCTTATCTGCACACCGGGGTAGTCATAGTTGGTCATGCCGATGGGGGTGAAGTCTTCACGGTTGATCTTGGTCAGCCCCTGCCAGTGCATCATGTTCAGCTCACCCGTGATGAAACCGAGTGTGTAACCGTCTGGCTTCGCCGTTGCCATTACGGTGTGGCCTACCACGCCGCTGCCACCTGTGCGATTGACGACGTTCACGGTCGTTCCAAGTTCCTGTTCCAGTGCGGCGGCTATTCCCCGTGCGGCCGCATCGCTACCGCCACCTGCGGCCCAGGGCACGATCAGTTGAATCGGTTTGTCGGGATAGTCAGCCATGGCCATCACTGGCGATGCCAGAAGGACAGAAAGAACCAGGGATTTCCATGGCCGCGGGGTTGCGCGTAGCTTGTTTTTGTTCTTGTTCTTTTTCATGACGGTCACCTAGTTGAATTTATTGTTAGTGGGTCGCGGTAAGCAAGCTCCTGCCATTTTGATGCCATAAGCGCGAAAACGACGGCCTTGCCCAATCCGTCCCGCCCTGCAAGGCTGAGCTGAAACTATGGCAGCAAAACTGGCCTGTCTAATGAGGCTTGCTCATCGCGCTATAACGGACCGTTATCGAAGGCCAGGCGGGAAATCGTCTGCAGGGCCACGAAGAGTACAACGCAGCGCGATCCAGCGTGCAGCTAGCGGCGCTGCGTCGTGCTTTCTCGCGGAATGATCCGATAATCGATGATCGAGACTTCCCGCGGTTTCGCCGTGCCTTCACGCTGAGCGGCAGCGCTGGCCAGCAGCATTTCGCCGGCGCGCCAGCCGATCCGATAAGGCTCGACCGATACGGTAGTAATCGTCGGCGTGCAGTGACGTGATACCTCGAAGTCGCCGAAGCCGGCCACGGCGATGTCGCCAGGTACTTTCAGGCCATAACGATGGCAGTGCATGATCGCGCCGAAAGCGGAGAGATCGCTGACGCACATCACCGCATCAGTATCGTGCCATCGCTCCAGCAACCGGCGTATGGCCTCGCCGCCATGGTTCATGGTTATAGGGGACTCACCGTACTCCACGATCCGCGGCTCGATGTTCAGCTCGTTGAGCGCTTTCAGATAACCTTCACGGCGTTGCAGTCCGCGATGATCGAGCGGTGATGCACCGCCGATGAAACCGATGCGTCTATAGCCGCAACCTAGCAAGTAGCGAACCATAGCCGCGGCGGCCTCGGCGTTGGAAAAGCCCACGGATTGATCTATCGGCTCGGTAGGTACGTCCCAGGTTTCGACCACCGGCACCTTGGCTTGCAGCAGCAGTTTGCGCGTGATATCCAGATGCGCACTGCCGGTCAGCATCACGCCCGATTTGCCGGCCAGCACGTTGGCCGCGTAGTAGAGCACCGGAGTCGGCACCATGCCGACGTCGCTGACGCTGCAGCCGCTGTCCACCAGGCCCTGGATCAGGTGCTGGACCAGCTCCGGGCCGGACAGGCGGCCATCGCGGCCGACCGATACATTCGGTTCGCCCTGGGCCAGGCTCTCGGAGCCAACCGCGCGACCGACCCAATAGGCGGTTTCGTTGGTCAGGGTATCGCCGACTACGCCACGGATGTCGTAGGCGCGGAAGATGCTCGCGGGCAGTTGCGGGGCTTTCGGGGCGCTCATTGCGGTTTCTCGCTCCTTGGTGTCGAGGCCAAGCCAGTCCTGGTCCTCGTCGAGAATGTCTATGTCGAGAATATCGGTGTCCTGGAACAAGGGGTCGACGTACTCGGTGGATGGGGCTTGCCGAGCCGCGGGCTGGGGTGCAGCCGAGGCTCTGGCCGGCGCCGTCCCGGCGGTGCGGAGCGGCAGACGAACCAGACTCTTGGCCAGCGCGTCGAGCGCCGGCAGGCTCAAGGTCGGTGTTTTGATGGTCTTGCCGTTGGAGAGTTCCTGCATCACCTGGCTCAAGCGTGAGACATCTTCGCGAAGCCGCCGCTGCTGTGCACTCAGCACCAACTGCAGGCCGAGCATCAGGCCGCACAGCGCGGTCAAGGCTGCTGCCAGCATCAGGAGCGGTGAAAGGCTTGCCGCACCCAGTCCCGATGCTGGCAGAAAGCTGATTTTCCAGTTCGGATTTCCGCTTGGCAGGGTTATCGCCGCGCCATCTAGACCCGTTCCGCCGCGCTGGGCTAGCACCTGCACGGGCGCATTGCTGAACTGCTGCATCAGCCGTAGCTGCCCCGCCTCGGATGGCAGCTGCGGTAAGGTCGCCAGGAAGCGCTCCAGGCTGGTCACGAGCAACAGTGTGCCCTGAACCGGTTGATCGGGCGCCGGACGCAGCGCTACCGCACTGTAGAGCAGCCAGCGGTTGCCGATCTTGAACGCTTCGGGCGGCGGGGGATTGCCGTTTTCCGCGCGCTGCAGGAGGTCCAAGGCGGCGAAATTCAGGGGGCCGGGCCGGTCAGCGTTCTGGCGGGCCTGGCCGTGCAGGCTGAGATGCGCATCGACCACGCCGTCCCGATAGCCCAGTTCGCGTTCGGCTGCTCGTATCTGTTCGGGTTGCTCGCTGCGCAAGGCGTCGAGTAGCTGCGGATCGCTGGCGACGGTGCGAGTGTCTTCGGCCAGCTGACGGAGGGCTTGATTGACTGCCGAAGCCTGGCTCTGCCCCCAGGCTCGCGCCAGCTCGGCAGCATGCTGCTGCTGGTTGGCCTGCAAGGCCATCCAGAGCAGGGCGCCAGCCCCGGCCAGGCCCAGCAGACCGGGTATCAGGCCGGGCATGAGCATTTTCAGGCCAGCGCTGCGGCGTGTTGTGGGAGACGAAGTATCGGCGGGATTGAGTACGCCGGTGTCCCTGGCGTTGCGCTTGAAGAGTTTCATGGAGCTCCTCGGGTCATCCTGAAAGCGGGTCTGACTCAATGACTTCCAGAATGACCGAAGCCGCCAGCTCCACGGTCACTGCTGTCGAATTCGCTGACCAGTTCGAACTGTGCCTGGATCACCGGTACCAGCATCAATTGCGCGATGCGCTCACCGACCGCGATGTTGAAGCTGGACTGGCCGCGATTCCAGCAGGAGACCATCAGCTCGCCCTGGTAGTCGGAATCGATCAGGCCGACCAGGTTGCCGAGCACGATGCCGTGCTTGTGCCCGAGCCCGGAGCGCGGCAGCACCAGTGCCGCCAGATTCGGGTCGGCGATATGAATCGATAGGCCGGTGGGAATCAAGAGGGTCTGGCCCGGCTCGAGCGTGGTGTCCACCTGCAGCATCGCGCGCAGATCGAGGCCGGCAGAGCCGCTGGTGGCATAGGCGGGCAGAGGAAAATCCCGGCCGAGGCGCGGATCGAGAATCTTCGCTTGGAGTTTGTGCATGGCTAGGCCTTGTGATAACAGTCGGCGATGAAGGCGATCAGCTGGCGGGCAATGTGCCCCTTGCTGGCTTGGCTGAAGCGGGTTTCGTGCTGCTGGCGGTCGATCACCGTGACGGCGTTTTCTTCGCTGTTGAATCCGATGCTGGGGTTGGCCACGTCATTGGCCACGATCAGGTCGAGGTTCTTGTCACGCAGCTTGCGCGTGGCGTACTCCAGCAAGTTTTCGGTTTCGGCAGCGAAACCGACGCTGAACGGGCGGTCGTCGCGTCCGGCCAGCGTGGCGAGGATATCTGGGTTACGAACCATCTGCAGAAGCAGGCCGTCACCTTTGGTGGGGTCCTTCTTCAATTTGTGCGGCGCGACTACTTCTGGACGATAGTCCGCAACGGCCGCAGCGGCGATGAACAGGTCGCAAGGCATCGCCGCCTCGCATGCCGCGAGCATATCGCGGGCGCTGACCACATCGATGCGCTGTACGCGGTCGGGTGTCGGCAGGAACACCGGGCCGGCGACCAGCGTCACCCGAGCGCCGGCTTCGGCGGCGGCTTCGGCCAGGGCGAAGCCCATCTTGCCGGAGCTGTGGTTGGTGATGTAGCGCACCGGGTCAATGTTTTCTTGGGTCGGCCCGGCAGTGATCAGCAAATGCAGACCGGTCAGCAGGCTGCGCTCGAAGCAATCTGCGGCCGCCTGGGCCAGGTCGTTCACTTCCAGCATGCGGCCCATGCCGACATCGCCACAGGCCTGGCTGCCGGATGCGGGGCCGAACAGGCGAATGCCCCTCTGTTGCAACAGCATGCGGTTGGCTTGGGTCGCCGGGTCGGCCCACATCGCCTGATTCATCGCCGGGGCCAGCGCAACCGGCGCGTTGGTGGCCAGCACCAGCGTGGTCAGCAGATCGTTGGCGACGCCTTGCGCCAGGCGCGCCATGAGGTCCGCCGTGGCCGGGGCGACCAGGACCAGATCGGCCCAGCGCGCCAGCTCGATATGGCCCATGGCAGCTTCGGCGGCCGGGTCGAGCAGGTCCAGATGGACCGGATGGCCGGACAGGGCCTGGAGGGTGAGCGGGGTGATGAACTCGCGTCCACCGCTTGTCATCACGACGCGCACTTCGGCGCCCTGGTCGCGGAGCCGGCGAACCAGCTCCGCGCTCTTGTACGCGGCGATGCCGCCGCCGACGCCCAGGACGATGCGTTTACGATAAAG
>DPSI01000443.1:5119-5521 GCA_003527165.1 Pseudomonas sp. | reverse complement strand
TGCACAGCCTCTACAAGCCGCTGCCCGGTCGCTTCAAGGATTACATCGCGATCCCCAAGGCCAACGGCTACCAGTCGCTGCATACCACCCTGTTCGGCATGCACGGTGTGCCCATCGAAATCCAGATCCGCACGCGCGAAATGGAGGAGATGGCCAATAACGGCATCGCCGCGCACTGGCTGTACAAATCCAACGACGACGAAGCCCCAAAGGGCACCCACGCCCGCGCGCGGCAATGGGTCAAGGGCGTGCTGGAGCTGCAGGAACGGGCCGGTAACTCGCTGGAATTCATCGAAAGCGTGAAGATCGACCTGTTCCCGGACGAAGTGTACGTCTTCACGCCCAAGGGCAGCATCATGGAGCTGCCCAAGGGCTCGACCGCGGTGGACTTCGCCTATGCGG
>DPSI01000443.1:0-4994 GCA_003527165.1 Pseudomonas sp. | reverse complement strand
GGACTTCGCCTATGCGGTGCACACCGACGTCGGCAATACCTGCATCGCCTGCCGCGTCAATCGCCGTCTGGCACCGCTGTCGCAAGCGCTGGAGAGTGGCTGCACAGTGGAAATCGTCACCGCACCGGGCGCACGCCCGAACCCGGCCTGGCTGAACTTCGTGGTCACCGGCAAGGCGCGGACGCATATTCGCCACGCGCTGAAGCTGCAGCGCCGCTCGGAATCGATCAACCTGGGCGAGCGCCTGCTGAACAAGGCGCTGACCGGCTTCGAAACCAGCCTGGAAAAGATTTCTCCGGAACGCATCCAGGCCGTACTCAACGAGTACCACATGGAGGTCATTGAAGACCTGCTGGAGGATATCGGCCTGGGCAATCGCATGGCTTATGTGATCGCTCGGCGCCTGCTAGCCAGCGAAGGCGAACAGGCACCGAGCGCCGAGGGGCCGCTGGCCATTCGCGGCACCGAGGGCCTGGTGCTCAATTACGCCAAGTGCTGCACGCCAATCCCCGGCGACCCGATCGTTGGCCACCTTTCCGCCGGTAAGGGCATGGTGGTGCACTTGGAAACCTGCCGGAACATCAGCGAAGTCCGCCATAACCCGGACAAATGCATCCAGCTGTCCTGGTCCAAGGATGTCACCGGCGAGTTCAACGTCGAATTGCGCGTCGAACTGGAACATCAGCGCGGCCTGATCGCCCTGCTGGCCGGCAGCGTCAACGCCGCTGATGGCAACATCGAGAAGATCGGCATGGACGAGCGCGATGGCCGTATTAGCGTGGTCCAGCTGGTGGTCAGCGTCCACGACCGGGTGCATCTGGCCCGAGTGATCAAGAAGCTTCGCGCGATCAAGGGCGTGATGCGGATTACTCGGGTTAAAGCGTAAGCGGCTGGAAGCTGGAAGCTGGAAGCTGGAAGCTGGAAAGGGTGGTCACATCCACTTGGCTTCGTCTAGCATCCTGCCTTTACTTCCAGCTTCTGGCTTCCTGCTTCAAGCTCTCGAACAAGGATCTCTCATGCCCCGCACCGTGATCAACACCGACAACGCACCCGCTGCCATCGGCACTTACTCCCAGGCGATCAAGGCCGGCAATACCCTGTACATGTCCGGACAGATCCCGCTGGATCCGAAGACCATGGAGCTGGTGGAAGGCTTCGAAGCACAAACCGTGCAGGTATTCGAGAATCTCAAAGCTGTAGCCGAAGCCGCCGGCGGCTCGCTGAAGAACATCGTCAAGCTGAACATTTTCCTCACCGATCTAGGCAACTTCGCCACGGTCAACGAGGTCATGAGCCGCTACTTTCAGCAGCCCTACCCGGCCCGCGCCGCAATCGGCATCGCCGCGCTGCCGAAGGCTGCGCAGGTAGAAATGGACGCCATCCTGGTACTCGACTGAGCCGCGCCCGCCCAGCCTAGCCTAGCCACCCGACCGGTTGCCGGGAGCGCGATTGATGACATCGCCCCGAAACCTGGCGCCGCGTCTGTTGGTCGCGCTGACCGGATTGCTTGCGGCGTGCGCCCTGTACTTGGCCGAGCCGCTGATGCTGCAAAGCCTGCGCAACAGCCTGTTCGACCAATACCAGCGCTGGCAGCCGCGAGCGGCCCCCGCGCAGACCTCGGTTCGGGTGGTGGATGTCGACGAAGCCAGTCTCGCGCGCCTCGGCCAGTGGCCCTGGCCACGCGACCTGCTGGCACAGCTACTGGAACGCCTGCACCATGCCGGCGCCGCAGTGGTGGTGTTCGATATCCTCTTCGCGGAGCCGGACCGCAGCTCGCCACAGCACCTTCTGAGCAAACTGAAGCTGCCACCCGAACTCGCCGAAAAGCTGGGAGCCCTGCCCGACCACGACCGACTTTTCGCCGCCGCGCTCGAACGTCAGCCCAGCGTCCTCGGCTTCGCGACAACACGCTCGCCTTCGCAGACCACGCCCCTGAGCCGCTTCGGTGTGCAGTTGGACGCAGACGCCAAGCCGCCTGGTTTTTCTGCCTACATGGGCACCACCAGCGCGCTGCCATTGCTCGAGGCGGCCGCGGCCGGCAGCGGCGCCATGGCCTTTCGGCCCGATGCTGACGGTGTGGTGCGACGCGTGCCGGTGATGATTCGCGTCGGCGAGCAGCTGCTTCCCTCCCTGACCACCGAAGCGCTGCGGGTCTACCTCGGGCAGAAGCGTTACCGCGTCGAGACCACTGCGAGCGGCGCGGTCGAGCAGGTCGGAATCGGTCGACTGATGCTGCCTACCAACCGTCGGGGTGAACTATGGCTGCACTATCGCCGAGACCTGGCCACGCAGAGCCTTCCCGCCTGGCGCGTGCTGGAAGAGGCATCCGCGGAGCAGTTCGAAGGCAGCATCGTGCTGATCGGGAGCTCGGCGCAGGGCCTGCAGGACCTGCGTTTCAGCCCGCTTGGCGGAATGGTCCCGGGTGTTCAGGTGCATGCCCAGGCCATCGAGCAGGCGTTAGCCGGCACGCCGTTGCAACGTCCATTCTGGGCCAGCCCAGCCGAGGCGCTCAGCCTGCTGTTTGCCGGTCTGCTGCTTTGTCTCCTGACCCTGGGTAGCGGTGCATTCACCGCGGCCTGGGTGACCGCGGCGATGGTGGCGGCACTGAACGCCACGGCCTGGTGGGCCTATTCACGCCACGGGCTGCTGCTTGATGCCCTTACCCTGTCGATCAGTCTGCTGCTGGTCTACCTTGCCGCCAGCCTTGCGCGGCACCGCGCCAGCGAGCACCAACAACGCTGGGTGCGCGAGGCTTTCTCCCGCTACATCTCACCGAACCTGGTCGGCCATCTGGTGCGCCACCCCGAGCAATTGCGGCTCGGTGGCGAGCGCCGCTGCTGCAGTTTCGTTTTCACCGACATCACCGATTTCACTACTCTGATGGAGCATCAATCACCGGAACGAGTAGTCGGCATGCTCAACGAGTACCTGGAAGGCATCATTCAAATTGCTTTTCGCCATGAGGGAACGCTCGAGCGCATCGTCGGCGATGGGATGGCGATCCTCTTTTCCGCCCCTTTGGCCCAGGCTGACCATCAGGTCCGCGCCCTGTCCTGCGCGCTGGAGATACGCCGTTTCACCCGAACGCACACCGCCGCCCAGCGTGCCGTCGGCATTCCGCTGGGGCGCACGCGGATCAGCGCGCACAGCGGCGAGGTCGTAGTCGGCAATTTCGGTGGCGCCACCCTCTTCGATTACCGCGCCCTGGGGGATGCCGTCAACGTTGCGGCACGTCTGGAAGGCCTGAACCGCTACCTGGGCACCGATCTCTGCGTCTCTGAAGCGATCCGCGTAGCCAATCCGAGCGTGCCGATGCGCGTGATTGGCGATGTGCTGCTCAAAGGCAAGACCCGCCCGATCCGTCTCTACGAGCCCTGCGAAACGACGCAAGACAGCGGTTACGACGCGGCCTACGCCCTGCTCGCGGGTGAACATGAACAGGCCATCGATGCCTTCGAACGGCTGCATGCCGAGCGAGCGGATGATGCTCTGGTGCATTACCAGTTGCAGCGACTACGGGCCGGCCAGCGTGGCGCGCGAATCCTGATGACTGATAAGTGAAGCGGCTCAGCGAACGCTGACTTCGACCCGGCGGTTGCGCGGCTCGGACACCCCATCCGGCGTCTCGATCAACAGGTTGCGCTCACCGTGCGAGGCAACGCTCAGGTCGATCACCTCAATGGCTCGGCTGCGCAGCATCTGCGCAACTGCCCGGGCCCTGATCAGGCCCAGCTGTTCGTTCCAGACCGGGCCGCTGAGCGTATCGGTATGGCCGATGACCGAGACGGCGGATGGCCCGCGCAGGCGGATCGCCTCGACAACCTGCTCGAACGCTCGCTTCGATTCCTCGGTCAATTCAGCGGTGCCGATCCCGAAATACAGCTGAAAGCGCTGTGGCAACGCCGGCTGGGCCGCCAGCGTCGCCGAAAAGTCGCGGGAGATGCGTAGCTCGCTGACTTCGAACGGCCCGGAGCCAAGCCCGCGGCTGCCGATCGCCAGACCCTGGTGGCTACGGTCGAGCCGGGTCCGGCCCTTGGCGTCTTCCACCAGCACCGCGCCGGTAGTGCCGTCCGGGCTTTCCAGCAGCACCACGTAATCACCCGTCACGCATCCGGACAACAGCACGAAACACAGCAGCGTGAACGAGTGTCGCAGCATCTTTTTCACTACTGGCCGACCTTCACCAGAAAATGCGTTCCGCGCACGCCGATGGTGCCGGTGGGGGTTTTCAGCTCGACTGCCTCGGGCTTGAGCTTGGCAATCACGCCTGAAATGAAATTCAGCGTACCGCGGCTGATGCGCGCACTCAGCCGCAGCTCCTCGCGGGCCGGTTCGAACTGGTATTCGTCGAGGGTGAATTCGCTGTTGGGGCCAAAGGACATCACCGTGTTGTCACTGAGCGTCACGCCCATCGAGCCTTGCGCACCGGTGCGCAGGACCGCCCCGAGAATGACCGCCTGGCCGACGGCCGCGTCGATGGTCTGCCCACGACTGGTCACCGTCGCCTCGCCCTGCACCTTCATGATGTAGCCGACAGGCTCGATCAGCTCTTGCGCCTGCCCCATTTGGGACAGCGTCAGCAGACCGGCGAGCAACAACGGCCGGGCACCCTTCAGCGCGGCGAGGCCGCTTCCACACATCGTCATTCCAGTCTCCATAACGGATGGCTGACCTTTCAGTCGCTGGCCCGAAGGCCCCCGTTCGGGCCCACGATCCATGGCCTGACGTGCCGTCAGGCTAACGCCGCAGGATGCCGGATGACCTTTGACAAACACAAGCACAACGGCGAGACCTGTCCCACAGATCAGCCTCCCAGTCAGTACCGTTGCGCCAGAGGTTGGCGATTCGGCTAACGAAAAGCGAATCGATCAGCGGACCGTGCGGACCCGCCGTCCCACAGACTTTGATCGGCGAGCTGACGAGTATCGACATAGCGCGGCACGCCGCTGATCTCTTCCAGCTCGGTCATGCCGGCGAGCTGGCTGACAATGCGG
>DPSI01000050.1 GCA_003527165.1 Pseudomonas sp. | reverse complement strand
CTATCCGGCCCGTCAGGCCAGCCTGCGCGTAGGCGACGAAACCGTAACCGAGCCCAGCCAGCAGGATTGCATCGATCTGGCGAAAATCTTTGCCGACGCCCCGGATTGGCTGCTGGCCCCCTATGTGGATGCCGCGGCTCTGATCGAGGCGGGATTGGCCGACCGCAACCTGATCGCCGGTCGTTTCAACGATCGCCTGCTCGGTGCTGCCCTGCTGCAGCGCGACGCGCCGTATTGGCGTCTCTCGCACCTGTGCGTACGCCAGATCACCCGCCGTCGTGGTGTCGGCAAACGGATCCTCGAAGAAAGCCTGCGCCTGGCCAACGAAGCCGGAAAGGACCTGCATCTGGCGGCACCGCCAGAACAGCTTGAACCCCAGGCCTTGGCTGCGCGGGCGCATCTGCCGCTCGATCCCATCTAGTACGGGCTGACAGCTGCGCCGGGCTTGTAGCTCATGCGGTCAGATGAACCCAGGCGCAGGCAGTCACTCCAACGCCAGCTGCGGCGAAAGCCATGGTTCGTGGCGCTATACTCGTTGCTTTTGAAATGCCAAACACAAAGGACCTGTCCATGAAAGCGCTCGGCAAGATCCTGGGCCTAGTAATCCTCGGGTTGCTGCTGCTCATCGTCGCATTGGGCTTTGCCCTGACCCATCTGTTCGATCCCAACGATTACAAGGATGAAATCCGCGCGCTTGCCCGCGACAAGGCCGGACTTGAACTCAACATCGACGGCGATATCGGCTGGAGCCTGTTCCCCTGGCTCGGCCTGGAACTGCACGACACCACCCTGGCCAGCGTGCGGACGCCGCAGCAACCCTTCGCCGACCTGCGCATGCTGGGTCTGTCAGTCCGGGTGCTACCGCTGTTCAGCCGCGAAGTAGAGATGAGCGACATCACGCTCAACGGTCTCAATCTGACCCTGGCTCGCGACGAGAACGGCAGGGGCAACTGGGAAGGCGTCGGGCAACCAGCCGGTCAGGAAACGCAGCCCAGCGACACGCCGCCAGCGGAACAGGCCGAAGCTCCCGCCGATGAACAGCAAACCGATGAATCCCGGCGCCCTCTGCAACTGGATATCGACAGCCTGACCATCAGCGATGCACGGGTGGCCTACCATGATGCGCAAAGCGGCCAGCAATTCAGCGCCGAGGGCATCGAGCTGACCACGGGCGCCATCCGCGAAGCCACCTCGATTCCGGTCAAGCTCAACGCCTTCTTCGGCAGCAACCAGCCGGTGATGCGTGCACGAACCGAATTGCAGGGCGCGCTGCGCTTCGATACCACCCTGCAACGCTATCAGCTCGAAGACCTGCGCCTGAGCGGCGAGGCCTCCGGTGAGCCGCTGCAGGGCAAGACCCTCTCCTTCAGCGCTCAGGGACAGCTGCTGGCCGACCTGGCCGCCGACATCGCCGAATGGACCAGCCTCAAGTTCACCGCCAACCAGTTGCGCGGTCTTGGCGAGCTGAAGGCACGCAACCTGCAGGAAGAGCCAAAAATCGCCGGCGCCCTGTCCATCGCCGAGTTCAACCTGCGCGAATTTCTCGAGAGCATCGGCCAGCAGCTACCAGCGATGGCCGACAGCACCGCTCTGAACAAAGCCGAACTGGTCACCCGCTTGGCCGGCACCTCGACCAGTCTGACCTTCGAAGAACTCAACCTGAAACTGGACAGCAGCACCTTTACCGGCCAGATCGCTGTCAGCGATTTCGCCAAGCAGGCGCTGCGCGTCGATCTCAAAGGCGACCAGCTGAACCTCGACCGGTATCTACCGCCGCCAGCAAAGGAAGACTCCGCCGACGCGGCACGCCAAACTGAAGTACAGGCTACCGAAGCCGCGGTGATCGGTAGCGGCACCACACCCTTGCCCGACAAGCCGACCCAGCAGGCCTGGAGCGAGGCCTCGGTTCTGCCGACCGGTGCGTTGCGCAGCCTCGATACACGGATCAACCTGGACATCGGCAGCCTCACCGCAATGAAGCTGCCGCTCGACAATTTCGTCCTCAGGGCAGTCAGCGCAGGTGGCTTGCTGACGCTGGAGGAGCTGCGCAGCGGTATCTATAACGGCCGGCTGGAAGCCTCGGCCAGCCTCGATGTACGACCACAGGTGCCGCTGATAACTGCCCAGACTCGCTTCGCTCGCGTCCCGGTCGAACAACTGCTGCAAAGCCAGGGCGAAAAGGTGGTGATCAAGGGTCTACTCAACCTGGACGGTGACATTCGCAGCCAAGGCAACAGCCAGAAGGCCTGGATAGACAACCTCAACGGCAAGATCGGATTCATCATCGATAACGGCATCCTCGTCGACGCCAACCTCGAGCAGCAGCTCTGCCGCGCGATCGCCACTCTCAACCGCAAGCCGCTGGCCAGCGAACCGCGCAGCAAGGACACGCCGTTCCGCGAGCTGAAAGGCAACCTCACCCTGCGTAACGGCGTCGCCAGCAATCCGGACCTCAAGGCCAGCATTCCCGGCCTGACCGTTAACGGCAACGGCGATGTCGATCTGCGCGTTCTGGGCATGGACTATCGCGTCGGCATCGTCATCGAAGGTGACAAGGGTGACATGCCCGACCCGGCCTGTGCAGTCAACGAGCGCTATGTCGGTATCGAATGGCCGCTGCGCTGCCGCGGCCCGCTGGAACTGGGCGCCAAGGCCTGTCGCTTCGACAACGACGGTCTCGGCAAGATCGCCGCCAGACTCGCAGGGGACAAACTCAACGAGACCATCGAAGAGAAACTCGGTGACAAGGTCAGCCCTGAATTGAAAGACGCTCTGAAAGGCCTGTTCAATCGATGACTCCACAAGCGTTGAGTGATGAGCAATTCGGCGCGGCCGTTCTCGACTGGTACGACCGCCACGGCCGCAAGGACCTGCTCTGGCAGCAGGGCATCACGCCGTACCGGGTCTGGGTATCGGAGATCATGCTGCAGCAGACCCAGGTCAGCACCGTGCTCGGCTACTTCGACCGATTCATGGATGCACTACCCACAGTGCAAACCCTGGCCAGCGCCGCCGAGGATGAGGTGCTGCACCTGTGGACCGGGCTCGGCTACTACAGCCGGGCACGCAACCTGCACAAGACCGCCAAGCTGATCGTGGCCGAGCATGACGGCGAATTTCCACAAAGCGTAGACCGGCTCGCCGAACTCCCCGGTATCGGCCGCTCCACAGCCGGGGCTATCGCCAGCCTGAGCATGGGTCTGCGTGCGCCGATACTCGACGGCAACGTCAAGCGAGTGCTGGCCCGCTACGTCGCGCAGGATGGCTATCCAGGTGAACCTAAAATCGCCAGACAGCTTTGGGAAGTGGCCGAGCGACTGACTCCGCAAACTCGCGTCAACCACTACACCCAGGCGATGATGGACCTGGGCGCAACGCTCTGCACGCGCAGCAAACCGAGCTGCCTGCTCTGCCCGCTTAAAGCCGGCTGTCGCGCCCATCTGCTCGGCCGCGAAACCGAGTTCCCGGTGCCCAAGCCGCGCAAGACATTGCCGCAGAAGCGCACGCTGATGCCGTTGCTGGCCAATCATGAGGGCGCCATCCTGCTTTATCGCCGCCCACCCACTGGCCTTTGGGGCGGACTTTGGAGCCTGCCGGAGTTGGACGACCTGGCCGCGCTCGACCCGCTCGCCGAACGTCACGCCCTGCAGCTGCAGCAGCGGCATGAACTGCCCGGCCTGACCCATACCTTCAGCCATTTCCAGCTGGCCATCGAGCCCTGGCTGATCAGAGTCAAGTCCGAGGCCGACGCCGTGGCCGAGCCAGACTGGCTCTGGTATAACCTCGCGACCCCGCCGCGACTGGGGCTCGCCGCCCCGGTGAAGACGCTGCTCAAGCGCGCCGCGGCCGAATTGAACGCAGGAGAGATGTCATGACTCGCACCGTGAACTGCCGCAAGTACAAAGAACAACTACCCGGCCTCGACCGTCCCCCGTACCCGGGCCCGAAGGGCGAGGATATCTATAACAACGTGTCGAAGAAGGCCTGGGACGACTGGCAGAAGCACCAAACCATGCTAATCAACGAGCGCCGACTGAACATGATGAACGCCGAGGATCGCAAGTTCCTGCAAGCCGAAATGGACAAGTTCTTCTCCGGCGAGGATTACGCTCAGGCTGAAGGTTATGTACCGCCGAGCGAATGATCTGCTGCACCCGAGCGAGCACTGCACTGCGCCATGCTCGCTCCACGCGGACCGCCGCGGTTGCCAGAAACACCCATCACAACGCTAAACGCCCGTTCTGGCTAAATATTTTCCCAGCCATGCTTGACAGGCAAAAGCCAAATCCGTCTAATAGCGCCCCGTTGCCCAGGTAGCTCAGTCGGTAGAGCAGGGGATTGAAAATCCCCGTGTCGGCGGTTCGATTCCGTCCCTGGGCACCACTAATCCGAACGAAAAGGCTCACCCATGTGGTGGGCCTTTTTGCTTTCTGCTGCTCCCTTGCGACTCGCAACTGGTCGTTTTCGCTTAGACATTAACGCGCTGCTTCTTTCGGCGCCCAGCCTCGATAGCCTTTGCGGTTCATCGACACAGCCAAACCTGCCCGGCGATGCCGATGTCGAGGTTCCCGCCACGTCACGTAGCGAACCGCAGGGCAAGGCACCGTAGAAAGAGGTGCTGGTGACCAGCCGGCCCTACAAGCACGCCGCCCTGTATGGCAGCGAATTGGGCCTGCAGCCCACACCCGACATTTCCGTAGACGCTCCTGCACTTCGGCTGGCGTAGCTTCGGCTACTGGCTGGGTGGCATGGGCATGATGCTGGGGTCCGGCGTGATGGCGCACCGCAAGTCTGTTCGCCAATTCTTCGCTTTCGCCCGCGCACGCGGCTGCAGCGCAGCCTGCTCGACCCGCTGGCTATCCATGAGAATTACACATAACCTTTGCCACTGCTGGTTGTAACGCTAAGGATGGCCAGTCGAGCAGGCAGGAGCATAAAGCAGTGCGGATGTTTCTCTCGATTTTACTGATTTGGCTGGCCCTTGCCGCTCCGGCAAGCGCGGCAGGCTGGACGTTCGTCACCGAGGATTTCCCACCGTTTACCTATCCTGCCGAAGGTTTCAGCCATATCGATGCAGGAGTGGACCAGGCGAGCGGTCCGCTGGTGGAAATCGTGCAAGCAGTCTGCGAGCGTCTGCGCCAGGACTGCTCGATCATGGTTCACCCATGGCGGCGGGCGCTGCGGCTGGCCGAGCAGGGCGAAGCCGACGGTATCTTCACCGTGGTTCGTTCGCCGCAGCGCGAGCGTGAATTTCACATTACCCGCATGCTGGTCACGTCGCGCTATAGCATATTCGCCCGCGATGACAGTGCTTTCGTCTATAGCCAACCACGCGACCTGACCGGCAGGATGATCGGCGTCTACGGCCCTTCCGGCACGTCCTACGTCCTCGCCCAACGCATCAAGCAGGTAAGCAATGTTCAAATACACCTGACCGCCAACAATCGCCGCCTGCTGCGCATGTTGGACTCGGGGCGCTTCGGCGAGGGCGGCGTGGCTGTACTCAACCAGGATGTAGCTTGGCATCTGATCGAAGAGGAGCAGCTCGTCGGGCTCCGTGAGGTCGGCCAGCTTGCGGCGGTCTCCTACGGCATAGGGCTTTCGCGCAAGCGCGTCAGCGAGGCGCAGTTTCAGGCATTCGAACGGGCGCTGGATGGGCTCATAGCCGACGGCACCGTGCCGAAAATCTTGCGGCGCCATCAGTTGGAAGCGGCTTACTGAGCGCCCATCACGCGCCAACCTCTATTAGCATTTGCAACCGCGACCAGCCGAAATCGTGACGGCATATCATGCCCGGCCGCTTCGGTAGCGACACGCCATAGCGCACGAATCAGCTTGTCAGTTGAGCAATCCATGCCAAATCACCGTCTACCCTTCTGAAAGCAACTTTGCTTCGGAGCCATGGCGCGTTTCCGTCCCCCTCTAGCAGCCAGAGAACTGAACGACATATGGAAGCAGAAAAGAAGCTACCCAAGGCCATCATCCTTTTTCCGGTGTTTATCCCCGCGGTGATCGTGATGCTGCTGCTGGTGATCGGAACCATCAGCAATCCGGACCTGGCCGGTGAAGTGTTCAGCTCGACGCTGGCCTTCATCACCACCAACTTCGGCTGGTTCTACATGCTATCGGTGGCCTTCTTTCTGGTGTTCATCGTCGGCATCGCCATGACCCCTTGGGGAAGCATCAAGCTAGGGCCTGACCACGCCGAACCGCAGTACAGTTTCCCCGCCTGGTTCGCCATGCTGTTTTCAGCCGGTTATGGCATCGCCCTGCTGTTCTTTGGCGTGGCCGAAC
>DPSI01000267.1 GCA_003527165.1 Pseudomonas sp. | reverse complement strand
CCAAGGGGTGTCCGGTGATCAATCAGACGGAGGTCCCATGAACCCATCCGAACGTGGCAAGGAAAATCTCGAAACCATCAAAGACCGCGATGACCGTAACGGCGAGCGCGATGACCGGGCGAGCGGTGCCAGCAATGGCGAAGCTGCCGGCGGTGATCGCAACGACGTGCCGGGCGGCACCTACAACGTGCCGCCGGGCATGGCGGACGAAGTCAGCGAAAACGATGCGCTGAAACATCGCAAACCGCAGAACCCCGAGCGCTAGTGAGCGGCGCGAGCGGGACGGAAGCGGCTCAGCGGGTCTGGAAAATATATGGATGGCGACCCTTAATTTCCGGCGCGATCAGGTCGCCTGCTGCCTTTAAGCACACCGCCTGTTGCGGGCTGCGATCGAATCAAAGGACTGCCAGAGTCTCGTCATGCGCCAACACAGCCGCCTTACCTTCCGCCATCTCAGCCGCATCCAGGTGACCAACCGCCTCAGCGGCGATCCCATGGGCTACGTCGGTGATTTGTCCATTGGCGGTCTGCGGCTGGTGGCTAAACAGCCGCTGTCCATTGGCGGCTGCTACGAGATGCGCCTGCACATACCGGATCACGGCGAGCAGCTGCGGGAAATCGACGTGGTAGTGATCTGTCAGTGGGTGCGCAAGGATTCGCGTCGCGACGCCTTCGAGATGGGCTTCGCCCTCGACCGGCCCTGCCCGTTGTTCGTCGAAATGGTGGCGCAGCTATTGCCCAGGCGGCGTTAACGGTTGACCACCTTCGCCGGTAGCGCGACTACCAGCAGCGAGCCGAGTACCAGACAGGCGGCGAAGAACCACAGCGCACTGCCGCTCTTGCCGGTGATATCCAGCGCCAGACCGATCAGGGTGTTGCTCACCAGCCCGGCGATGTTCGCCAGGGAGCAAGCGAGGGCGAAGCCAGTCGCCGCGGCGGTGCCGGTGAGAAAGGTCGCCGGCAGGCTGAAAAACACCGGTACCGCGCCGATGATCGCCGCCTGGGCGATGGAGAACAGCAGCACCGTGAGCACCACGTTGTCGGTGAACCCGGTGCTGGCGGCCATGGCGGCGGCACCGATCCAGAACGGCAGGATGATGTGCCAACGGCGCTCGCGGAAACGGTCGGAGCTGGCGCCGAGGCCGAGCATGCCGAGCACCGCGGCGATGCTGGGCAAGGCCGTCAGCAGGCCGATATCCGAGGCCTCGGTGACACCGGCGTTGCGGATGAAGGTCGGCATCCAGAAGCCCATGGCGTAGGCGCTGAGCAGGATCGCGAAATCGATGCCGCCGAGCATCCACACCTTTAAATTGAAAAAGCCCTGGCGGAAGCTTTCCCCGCTGGCTGGGCTCTGCGCCTCATCGAGGGTCAGGTCGCGCAGCACCTGGCCCTGCTCGGTGATGTTCAGCCATTCGGCTCGTTGCGGGCCTTCAGGCAGCAGGCGTAAGGCCAGCAGCCCGAGCAGCACGCTGGGAATGCCTTCGAGCAGAAACAGCCACTGCCAGCCACGCAGGCCCTGGATCTGGTCGAAATGGTCGAGAATCCAGCCCGACAGCGGCGCGCCGATCACGCTCGACAGCGGCAGGCCGATCATGAACAGCGCGATCATCCGTCCGCGGCGGTAGGTCGGGAACCACAGCGTCAAGTAATACAGCACGCCCGGCAGAAAGCCGGCTTCGGCGATGCCCAGCAACAGCCGCAGCAGATAGAACTGCCCTGGTGTGGTGACCAGCATGGTGCAGGCCGAGAGCACACCCCAGGTGATCATGATCCGCGCGATCCAGACCCGCGCACCGACGCGCTTGAGGATCAGATTGCTGGGCACCTCGAACAGGATGTAGCCCACGAAGAACAATCCCGCCCCGAGGCCGAACGCCGCGTCGCTGAGTTGCAACTGCTCGGCCATCTGCAACTTGGCGAAGCCGACGTTGATGCGGTCCAGGTAGGCCGCGAGGTAACAGAAGCAGAGAAACGGAATCAGGCGCCAGGCGATCTTGCGGTACAGGCGCCGGTCGTTCGGCTCGTCGCTAGGGGCCTGGGCATTTGGCGCGGGCGCCTGAGGCATCGGTCGTCTCCGTGTCTATGATGTTCGACGCAAGGCTCGACAGGGTAGTGGAGCGGGGCAGCCGGTCAGAACGTCTGACCCGAGGGGCGCGTGTGATTGTTCCTCATCGTGCTGCTGTTGTGACGGGCGGGGACTGGGCTGCCGAACGCCGTTCGCCGTGAAGCGCCCAACGGATATCAGCCGACTTTGGCTACCAGCGGGGCAGTAAAATCAATGGAAATAATTCTTTTCGTCGGCATCCAGGCGGCCGGGAAGTCGACCTTCTACCAGCGGCAATTCTTCGATACGCACCTGCGCCTCAACCTCGACATGCTGCGCACGCGCCATCGAGAACGGACCCTGCTGCGGGCTTGTCTGCAGACCCAGCAGCGGTTGGTGATCGATAACACCAGCCCCAGCATCGCCGAGCGCGCCGCCTATATCGGCCCGGCGCGAGATGCTGGCTTTCGCGTGGTCGGCTACTTCTTCGAGCCCGACCCGCATGGCTGCGCGGCGCGAAACAAGAACCGTGCCCGGCAGATCCCGCCGGCGGGCCTGTTCGGTACGCTCAAGCGATTGGAGCGCCCGACCCTCGCCGAAGGTTTCGATGCGCTGTATCGGGTGGTGCTGGAGGCATCCGGAGAGTTCGTCGTTTCGGTCTATGATGGCTGAGCCGGCGCGAACTCGCCCCGTCTGAATCTGTCGCACCTGTTCGACCGGTGCTTTCGGCGCATCGCGCATTGACCGGCAACCCCGCAACCCAACGGAGACGAGCATGACTTCACAGTGGATCGACATCCCCGCGCAGGACGGCAATACCTTCAAGGGCTACCTGGCGCTGCCGCCGGCCGGACATGGCCCCGGCATCGTTCTGATTCAGGAAATCTTCGGTGTCAACGACCACATCCAGGCCGTGGCTGATCAGTACGCGCTTGATGGCTACGTAGTGCTGGCGCCGGACCTGTTCTGGCGCAGCGAGCCGGGGGTAAAGCTCGGCTACGACGAATCCGACTGGGAGCGTGCCTTTGCCTTGATGCAGGCGCTGGACTTCGACCTGGCCATCGATGACCTGCGCCGCACCGCCGAAACACTGCGCGGGCGCGATGAGTGCAATGGGCGCATTGCCTCGGTGGGCTACTGCATGGGCGGCGTCTTGTCATTCTTGAGCGCGGCCAACGCAGGCGTCGATGCCGCCGTTTGCTACTACCCCGGCAGCATCGAAAAGCGTTTGGACCAGGCTGAGCGCATCAACTGCCCGACCCTGTTCCACTTTGCCGAAGAAGATGACCACATCAACAGCGATGCGGTAGCCGCCGTGCAGCAGAAGATGGCGCAGGTCGGCGGGGCGCAGATCGAGACCTACCCAGGCGTCGATCACGGTTTCAACTGCTGGGCACGCCCCATGTACAACCAGAACGCCGCCGCGCTGGCCCATGGGCGGACGCTGATGTTTCTCGCGAACAGCTTATAAAGCCGGCGGGTGTTTTGTAGGGGCGAATAAATTCGCCCCTA
>DPSI01000262.1 GCA_003527165.1 Pseudomonas sp. | reverse complement strand
GGTGGAGGCGTTCTGTTCGTGGTCCGCATGCAGAATGAAGATGCGGTCCATTGCCTTGGCCAGAACCGGGCTGATCGGCTTCACTTCACAAGGTGTGTTGAACATCATGTGCAGGAAGTTTTCAGCGTAGTTCAGGTCGTTGCGCGGATACATCATCGGCTGACCCATGGAGTACTTGTAAACCATGGCGGCCAGGGTCGGCATCTTGGCGACCAGGCGCACAGCGGAAATCTCGCGGTGATGCGGGTCGTTGATGTCCAACGAGTCGTGATAGAAGGCCGAGAGCGCGCCTACAACACCGCACATGATGGCCATCGGATGCGCATCGCGGCGGAAGCCGTTGAGGAATGACTTGAGCTGCTCGTGAACCATCGTGTGGTTCTTCACGGTGCTGATGAACTTCGCCTTTTCCTCGGCCGTCGGCAGCTCGCCATTCAGCAGGAGGTAGCAGGTCTCAAGGTAATCGGCTTTTTCGGCCAGCTGTTCGATTGGGTAGCCGCGATGCAGCAGAATACCTTTGTCACCATCGATGTAGGTGATCTTGGATTCGCAAGAGGCGGTGGACATGAAGCCGGGATCGAAGGTAAAGCGACCCGTGGAGGTCAAGCCTCGTACATCGATTACGTCAGGCCCTACGGTGCCGGTTAAAACGGGCAGTTCGATGGCATCTGCGCCTTCGATGATCAACTGCGCTTTGTTGTCAGCCATGTATGGCCTCCTGTTTTATGCTTGGAATCATCATGGCCCCCCACGCAGGGCCCGCATCACTATAGTGAGATAAATCTCAAAGTCAATTTGCGCGGGCTCCCTGCTGCAGAGGGCTTTTGCGGGTGAATTCGCAACCAGAAGATGCTATTTACGGCATTTGCAATCAGACACGCCATCCGCCTTTAGTGGCACTTCACCACATTGTCATTAGCGACCTAACTGTTTATACTCGGCGACCGACCGGCAGGGGCCTAACAGGCAGTTTCCTGTGGGTTGTCACTCGTGGGTGGCGGGTACCGCTGCGTGCTCTTCCCAACAACTTTGCCCTGCGTTTTCGGGGCTCTCAAGTGTGAAAAAAAGCCGTGAAAAGCCAACGACCTGTAAACCTAGATCTTAGGACAATAAAACTCCCCATCACTGCTTACACCTCGATCCTTCACCGCATTTCCGGCGTGATTCTGTTTGTGGGTGTAGCCATTCTGCTGCTTGCGCTGGATGCATCGCTTTCTTCTGCCGAAGGCTTTGAGGAAGTGAAGGCGTATATCAGCAGTCCGCTGGCCAAGCTGGTGGTGTGGGTGCTCCTTTCTGCATTGCTGTATCACCTGGTGGCCGGTGTGCGTCACCTGGTCATGGACACCGGGCATGGCGAAACGCTGGAGGGCGGTAAGCTGGGCTCGAAAATCGTTCTGGCCGTTTCGGCGGTGCTGATCGTTCTGGCGGGAGTGTGGATATGGTAACCAACGTCACGAACTTCTCGCGTTCGGGTCTTTATGACTGGATGGCTCAGCGCGTTTCTGCAGTGGTTCTCGCGGCTTATTTTCTTTTCCTGATCGGATACCTGGTTGTGAATCCAGGGCTGGAATACGCCCAGTGGCAGGAGCTGTTCTCGGCTACCTGGATGCGCATCTTCAGCCTTCTGGCGCTGGTCGCCCTGAGTGTGCATGCATGGGTTGGTATGTGGACGATTTCCACGGACTACCTGACCAACATGGCAATCGGTAAGTGGGCTACCGGTGTGCGTTTCCTCTTCCAGGCAGTGTGTGGCATCGCCATGTTCACATTCTTTGTCTGGGGTGTGCAGATTCTTTGGGGTATCTGATCCATGGCTAGCATTCGTACTCTTTCTTATGACGCCATCATCATCGGTGGCGGCGGCGCGGGCATGCGCGCTGCGCTGCAGTTGGCCCAGGGTGGCCATAAAACTGCGGTGGTGACCAAGGTTTTTCCGACCCGCTCGCACACCGTTTCCGCTCAGGGCGGCATCACCTGCGCCATCGCGTCGGCTGACCCGAACGATGACTGGCGCTGGCACATGTACGATACCGTCAAGGGCTCCGATTACATCGGCGACCAGGACGCTATCGAATACATGTGTTCCGTTGGCCCGGAAGCCGTATTCGAACTGGAGCACATGGGCTTGCCGTTCTCCCGTACCGAGCAGGGCCGCATCTATCAGCGTCCGTTCGGTGGCCAGTCGAAGGACTATGGCAAGGGCGGTCAGGCTGCTCGTACCTGTGCTGCCGCTGACCGTACCGGTCATGCGCTGCTGCACACGCTCTATCAGGCCAACCTGAAGGCAGGGACTTCCTTCCTTAATGAATGGTATGGCGTGGATCTGGTGAAGAACCAGGATGGCGCCATCGTCGGCATCATTGCGATCTGCATTGAAAACGGCGAAACGGTCTATATCCGCTCCAAAGCCGTGGTTCTGGCTACTGGTGGTGCGGGCCGTATCTACGCTTCGACCACTAACGCCCTGATCAATACCGGTGAGGGTATCGGCATGGCGCTGCGTGCCGGTGTGCCGGTTCAGGACATCGAGATGTGGCAGTTCCACCCGACCGGTATTGCCGGTGCCGGCGTACTGGTGACCGAAGGTTGCCGCGGCGAGGGTGGTTACCTGATCAACAAGCATGGCGAGCGTTTCATGGAACGTTATGCTCCGAACGCGAAAGACCTTGCTGGTCGGGACGTGGTAGCTCGCTCGATGGTCAAGGAAATTCTGGCAGGCAACGGCTGCGGCCCGGATGGCGATCATGTGATGCTGAAGCTCGACCATCTTGGCGAAGAAGTACTGCATAGCCGTCTGCCAGGTATCTGCGAACTGTCGAAGACATTTGCTCACGTCGATCCGGTCACTGCCCCGGTTCCTGTGGTTCCGACCTGCCACTACATGATGGGTGGCGTCGCCACTAACATCCATGGTCAGGCCATGACCCAGGATGCCAACGGCAACGACAAGGTCATCGAAGGGCTGTTCGCGGTGGGCGAAGTGGCTTGCGTATCCGTGCATGGCGCCAACCGTCTCGGCGGTAACTCGCTGCTGGACCTGGTTGTGTTCGGCCGCGCGGCCGGCCTGCATCTGGAGAAGGCCCTGAAGGACGGTATCGAGCATCGCGGTGCTACCGAGACCGATCTGGACGTAGCGCTGAACCGCCTGTCCAGCCTGAACGAGCGGACGGCTGGCGAAGACGTCGCTTCGTTGCGCAAAGAGCTGCAGAGCTGCATGCAGAACTACTTCGGTGTGTTCCGTACGGGTGAATACATGCAGAAGGGTATCGCGCAGCTGGCCGACCTGCGTCAGCGCATTGCTACCGTCAAGATCTCTGACAAGAGCCAGGCCTTCAACACGGCGCGTATCGAAGCGCTGGAGTTGCAAAACCTGCTGGAAGTGGCTGAAGCGACTGCGATTGCCGCGATCGGAAGAGCGGTTCAGCAGGACGGCCGAGACCCCCCTTCTACCTCGTTTGCAGGCTCCTCGTTGACAACGAAAACGGCCGGGTGCGCGACA